>JAHIPR010000050.1 GCA_018903015.1 bacterium | reverse complement strand
TATAATTGCTGTAAGCATAGCTAAATTTATAGAAGATATTATCATTTACGCAACCGATATTTCTAAAATATCTTTGCAAACAGCGTTGAAAAATGCTCAAAAACATGCGTGCAAAGATAAAATTATTTTTCTACAGGGAGACTTATTTGAACCATTTATAGGCAGAATTAAAAAAAACAGCTTAGATGGAATTTTTTCAAATCCCCCCTATATAGATTCTTACGATTTTAAATTATTGCCGCCCGAAATAAAAGACAATGAACCTAAAATTGCTTTATCTGGAGGAATTGACGGTTTAGATTATTATCGCAAAATAATAAGGAAAAGTCCTCAATATTTAAGAAAGAATGGTTTTATAGCATTAGAAGTGGGTTTGAATCAGTCGAAAATAGTCAAAGAGTTAATTATTAGAGAGAATAATTTTTATCAAAATATAGAAATTATTAAAGATTATTTGGGGATAGAGAGAGTAGTAATAGCGTATAGAAAATAAAGAACTAGCGTATAGCGTGGAGCGTATAGAAGTAGGGGCGTATTGCTCTAACGCCTCGATTAAGAGTGAAAATCTTTTTTAAATTTTTAGTTCTAATGATTTAACCTATACGCTAAACGCTACCCGCTATACGCTATACTAGATACGAGATACGAAATGATGGAGTTTTAATAGAATGGTCAAGACCATCTTATTTCTCTGTACCGGTAATACCTGCCGAAGCGCTATGGCAGAAGGTATATTTAAAAAAATGTTAAGGGAGAGAAAAGAAGATAATAGAAGATTTAATATTATATCGGCTGGAATTTCTGCTTTGCCGAGTATGAGTCCCACTCCCGAAGCTATTAAGGTTATGACTGAGCAAGGCATTGATATTTCGCGACACATAGCTACCCAAGTACAAGAAGATTTAATTAAAAAGGCAGATCTAATTTTGGTAATGTCCAATACACATAAAGATTATATTAAAACAAAATTTACTTTTGCTCAAGATAAAATTTATTTGCTTAAAGAATTTGCTCAGATTGGTGAATTTAAAAGTATACAAAAAACTGACGAAAACTATGAAGTAGTTGACCCTCTTGGTAGACCTATAGAATTTTATCGAATTGTAGCAAGACAGTTGAAAGAAACCTTAGAAAAGATATTAAATAAAATTCTTGAAGAAAATAATAAATAACGGTGGTGAGATAGAAGATGAAGGTAGCTTTGGGTAGTGATCACGGAGGTTATCAGTTAAAAGAAAATTTAAAAGAATATTTAAAGGAGCTGAATGTAGAATATATAGATTTCGGTTGCGAAAATGAGAAATCTGTAGACTATCCAGATATTGGCTTTAAAGCCGCCATAGAAGTAAAAAGCGGAAAATGTGACAGAGGAATCTTAATTTGTGGCACCGGAATTGGCATGTCTATCGTGGCTAATAAAGTTAAAGGTATTAGGGCAGCACTCTGTTATAATGAATTGACTGCCCGATATTCCAGAGAACATAACGATGCGAATATTTTAGTCCTGGGAGGTAGAGTTATTGGCTGGGGATTAGCTAAAGAAATTGTAAAAGTTTGGTTAGATACTAAATTCAGCCAGGAAAAAAGGCATATTAACCGTTTGAATAAAATAAAACAAGAAGAAGATAAAATTTGTAAATAAATCATTATAGCGTATAGCGTAGAGTAAAGAAAGAAGAAGGAAATATAATAAAAAAAGAAAAACAGAGAAATCATAGAATACAGTAAAAAGTAATATGTAATGAGTAATTTGTAGGGGGGCACGATGCATCGTGCACACCAGAGGAATTAAGAATATAACACGGGTCGAATAAATTCGACCCCCTACATTAAATGCATCACGCGATACGAAATAAAAAGTTTTGAATTTTAAATTTTGAATTGTAGTTTTTAGCTTTTCGTTAAATGCTCTATACGCTAAACGCTACACGCTATACGCTAATATTATTAAAGGAGATTTCAATTTATGAGGCGTCCAACCTGGGATGAATATTTTATGGAAATAACTGAATTAGTTTCCAAGCGTTCTACTTGTTTAAGAAGAAAAGTTGGAGCAGTAATCGTACAAGATAAGCGAATACTTACAACCGGGTATAATGGCGCACCCAGGGGGCTGCCTCATTGTTTAGAAATAGGATGTTTAAGAGAAATAAAAAAAGTTGCTTCCGGAGAAAGGCAAGAATTATGTAGGGGATTACATGCTGAACAAAATGCTATTGTGCAGGCTGCATTACATGGCTTAAGTATAAAAGGCAGCGTATTATATTGTACAACTCAACCTTGTGTTACCTGTGCTAAGATGATTATAAATTCAGGAAT
>JAHIPR010000357.1 GCA_018903015.1 bacterium | reverse complement strand
GGTAAAAGCAGAGAAAAACATTTCTTAGAGGCTTTCCGTATTGTCCTTGCCGAACGGGACCCCCATACCTCTGATCATGCCCAGAGACTCCAGGAATTAGTCTGGTCTTCCCCCGATAAAACGGACACTCAGTTAAGCGACCATGGTCATTTTTTCGTATTCTTCAGGGCTATGATACCCTATAGAAGAATGTAATCTTTCTCTGTTGTAAAATATTTCTATATATTCAAATATACCTCTCTGGGCTTCGATTCTCGTTTCATACTTTTTGGGATAAATGAGTTCTACCTTTAATGTCCGGTAAAAACTCTCCATCACTGCATTATCCCAACAATTCCCTTTGCGACTCATAGAACATAGGATACCTTTTTTACCCAGCAATATCTGGTAGCAGTAGCTAGCGTATTGACTGCCCCGGTCTGAATGCAGGAGCAAACCCCAAGAGGGCTTTCTCTGCTTGATGGCCATATGTAAGGCCTCTGACACTAGTTCTTGTGTTATCCTATTTTTCATGGACCATCCCACGATTTTGCGGGAATACAGGTCCATAATGGTGGATAGGTAAAGCCAGCCTTCCTGGGTATAGATGTAGGTGATATCGGCCACCCAGAACTGATTGAGCCTATTCACACTAAAGTTGCGATTTAGATGGTTTGCTGCCACCGGCAGTGAGTGCTTAGAGTCGGTAGTAGCTCGGTATTTCTTTTTAGCAATGGCCTGAATTCCTGTTTCTTTCATTAATCTTTCCACCCGCTTTTTACTCACCTGATAACCCTCTCTTAAAAGTGTCTGATGGATTCGGGGACTCCCATAGGTCTTTCGACTATTGTGATATATTACAATTATTTCTTGTTTTAGATCCATATCTTCTACCTTTCTCTGACTGTTAGGATATTTAATCCACTGGTAATACCCAGACCGGGAAACCTTTAGCGCCTGGCACATCTTCGTGACACTGAACCTATCAGCGTGTTCCCGAATAAACCGGAATGAATCTACGGTTTTTTTGTGAAGATGGCCAAAGCTTTTTTTAATATATCTCGCTCCTGCCTGTTGATCTCCTCTTCTTGTGGGGTGAGCCTTTGCTTGCCATTTCCGGGGAAGGCTAGTTCTCCGTTTTTCCGATATTGGACCCGCCATCTATTCAGATTACTATGGGCAATCCCCAGGTCCTGGGCTACTTCCACTAATGTTTTTTCTGATGTCAGACTGTGCTGGACTGCATCTTTCTTAAATTCTTCACTATAGTTTCTTCGATTTCCTTCCATATCTTCTAAACCTCCTTTAATTTAATTATAGCTCTTAACCTGGTGTCCAGTAAAGCGGGGGAGGTTCACAGGTCCCGTTGTCCTTATAAAGGTGCAGTAAGCAAAACCGAAGCCCTAAAAGAAATCAAAAGATGCGCCGGTACCCAGTTTGACCCTCAATTGGTGGAGATATTTTTGAAGATAGTGTAAAATAGAGTGAGCCGAAAAAAAATGAGGTTGTTTCCTAAATTTTGTAGCAGCACGGCGTGCCGTGCTGAATGTGTCTTTTAAAGAACCATTTTTTATTGATGGCGAGAAATTAAATATTACTACCAGTATTGGGATTTCTATCTATCCCGATCACGGCAAAAAAAGCGATACTCTAATTAAAAATGCAGATATTGCTATGTATTCGATTAAGGTACATGGACGTTCTGGTTATACAATATATGAAAAATGATATGATACAGGGGACTGATTCAGGGGGCAGTTCTCTGAATTATACAGATAAGGTTTCAGAAATTATAGAGAATTTATTTTAAAGTATAGGAAATAATATGATAGAGTCAGTCTTTATGTACCTGATATTTTTTATTGCTGCAGGTATTAGTTCTATGATCGGTATAGGTGGCGGAGTACTGTATGTCCCTATATTATTAGCCTTTGGTTTCCCCTTTTATCAAGCTGCAGCAATCAGTCTATTTATAATAATGGCTCTGTCTCTTTCTGCTACTTTAGTATATTATCGAGTTCAATTAGTAGATTGGAAGTTAGCATTAACAATTGAACCTTTAATTGCTATTACCGCTCTTATTGGTGGATATTATTCTTCCTTTATTCCAATTAAGGAATTACAAATATTATTCATTTTGGTTCTGATTGTTTCCGGATATTTTATGATAAAACCCATTAAAGAAATTCAAGAT
>JAHIPR010000356.1 GCA_018903015.1 bacterium | reverse complement strand
AGGGAATGGTGAGGAAAAATGGAAAATAGCCTGGGTTAAACTAATTGAAATATTAAGAAAACAAAATGTTAATTTAAAAGGCGGTGAAATTTCCTATGTAAAGGATCTTATGAAAGCTACTGTCCCGGAGGTGAATGAAATTATATATAAGGCTATGCCTGATGTAGTAAGAAACGGCAGGACCTTAAAATATAAATAAGTTATGGGTATAATTAATGATATAGAATTAACTGAATATTTTTCATTATATGAGTTTGAGTGTCCCTGCTGCCGGCGGGTTATGTTATCTCCGGACCTTTTTGCCAGGTTAAATCATTTAAGGATGGTTATAAATAGGCCAGTATATATCAATTCCGGTTACCGGTGTCCGGAGGAAAATCATAAGGTCGGGGGAGTTTCCGGTTCTTATCATCTCCTGGGTATGGCGGCAGACATTCATGTAAAAGATTTTTTACTTTATGATCTTCTTCTTTATGCTCAAGAAATGGGGTTTAATGGTATTGGATTTTATGAAAAGAAAAATTTCTTACATCTTGATATTAGGCCTGGATCAAAACACTTTTGGAAAGGAAATAAGTGAATTGGATATTGAATATGCACTAAAACTAATAGCAAATAACGGCTTTCCCTTAGTGCTTTCTGTATACCTGGTATATAAATTGGAATTTTTTATTACCGAAATAATCAAAAATCAAAAGGAATTTTCCCAAAATGTTACCACTGAAATCAAAGAAATCAAGCAGGCAATCAATGAATTGCGGCTTGATTTTGCAAAAAATCAATAAGACCGTTGATATATAAGGTTTTTAGCGTTTTTGAAAAAAGCTTCTATTTTGGCGTATACGAGGCGTATTTAAAAAATACGATGATTCATACCAGCCACCTTAAAATAATCGCTTAAAACACGCTTAAATTAGCTTTTATTTTTCGTGGTTCCTGAAATTCCCCCCTTTTAGCCTTCTTTTCTCTTATATACTCTCTTTTGCTACTATAATCTCCTATTCTCTTGTATATTTACCGGGATATTAGATGAATCCTTTAATTTAATTACCTCCGGATTTTCTCTTAATTAGCCCAGGGGAGAAAGTCCGTATTTTATTGCTTCTTTTAAGCTAACTACAAAACATAAGGGAAAGGGCTCATCAGATAATTTTTACATGATTTATCCCCAATTATTTTATTTTCCGGGGAAATTAGAATGGTTTAAGGGAAGATATTAAGGCATGTTTTTTAATGATCAGAATTGCGGTAATAGTGAGTTATAAGGGATCTGAGAAATTTTTGCAGGGTTCTTAAAATAGCTTTCAATAATTTTTTTATCTAAAAAGAAGGATTTTTAAAGTTTGTGTAGTATAGATAAGTTAGTAGTGAAAATAAAATATTTTCGATAATTGAAAGGTACATTTATTGCTTTAGCAAAGGATTTTAAAATTTATTTCTAAAAAGAGGTGGTATTAAATGAAATTTTGCATATCTTTACACAGAATTAGAATGTTAACAATGGTTAGTATTTTATTGTTATTATTTATTTCTCTATCAGCGTATGCTGTATCTGATGTCTCCAATCTGGCAGAAGAAGTAGTGCGGTTGGCTTCGTCTCAAATTAATAAAATAAAAGGTGATGGGGAGTTTGCCGGTCTTATTTGGGCCGATGCAGACGTTACATATTGTGAACACTTTGTTTCAGCAGTAATAACAGTTGCTTCCGGAAAAAAAATCAGCGAACAAAAAGTAAAATACTCAACTGCTTTTACAGATCGTAATACTCGTCATAGTTTACCTGGAGCGGATCCTTGCATAGATTTAATAAAAGAAAGCAAAGAACCGCCTAAAGGAGCAGTGGTATATTACGTAGGATATATAAGAGAAGGAGATATTGAAAACTGCTATGGTGGATATGTGGGCATTAGCGATGGTAAAGGGAATGTGATTGGTGTGATAAATGCATCTCAAGGGGTGCAAAGCAAACCAATAAAAAACTTTGATGCTTATTGGTGCGGTTGGATTTTTCCTGAGGAGTGGGACACACCGGTGGTACCGCCTCCCAAAGTGGGGAAAGATCTTCCCAAAACTTTTACCAAAAAGGACGTTTCGATAATGCTAGTATCGGTTGAAGCTTTTCCTCCACCCAAAAAAACAGCTTATCTTGTTGGTTCTCAATCGGAAACTCTTATAGCTATAAAGATTACTAATAATACTTATAATAGTATTTCCCCTTATATCGGACGTGCGCGAATAGTTGCAGATGGTCAGGAATTTGGAGTTAGTGGCTATCCTGGTATTAATGAAATTAAACCTGGGGTAGCTGAGATAGCAGATAATGTATTCTTCCCTGGTCTACCTGCTAACATAAACAAAATTACAATTCATATTCCTTATGCCATTGATAAACCCAGTTGGGAAGAGATTGAAGCAGAATTTGAGGTAGAGTTTTACTAAAGTTCTTTAGCCCGTTTCTGTAGTAAGCTTGTAATAATAAAGTATTATTAAATAATGCAGACATAAAAGGTTATTTTATTATTTTGTCCATATTTCTCTTTAATGAAGATATTTAATAAATATTTCAAAAAGAGGGGGTATTAAATGAAATTTTGGATATCTTTCCACCGAAGTAGAAAATTAATAGTAGTTACTATTTTTTTGCTATTATTGGCTACTCTGCCAGCATATGCTGCATTATGGGACAATAAGATTAATATTAATACGCAGGATCTCCAGAGAATTATCACAGAGCTACGCATTTATGATGATCCTGAGTTACCTTATTATAACGAAATATTCAGGCTTTATTATTCTTCCTATACTGGTTCTAAAGAGTTATTAGATGCTTTAAACAATAAGATAGAGATAACTCAGCAAGTGATGAAAATATTAGATGCAGACATAAAAAAAGAAGACTTAGGTAACTTGACTTATGGAAGATATATCCTTAATGCTATAAACGAGGAAGAGCTAGTAGAAATGGGTATAAAGACGGGTTCACCTGGTCAAGCAAATGGTGAATATTTCAGTAAACTTGGCGAGAATCTTGCAGACTGGGAATCCCAATTAAGCAAACTTCTCCTTACAAAAATCATTGTGGCTACGTGTACTGCAATGGGAGCTCCTGCTCTTAGTATTGGAATAAGTACTCTGGGACTCTTTTGTGACCTTAGTATAATAGGAATTAGCATTAATAAACTAAACGAAAAGTGGTATGAAAAAGCATTTTGGTTTTATATGCAATTTCGTAATGAGCCTAATAATTACGATCATATCGGCGCATGGGAGTCGTATGCAGAACCTAATGTAAACCATATATTCATCTTATCCCCTGAGAAACAGAAAAAGGCAAGAAAAGCCATAGAGGAAAATTTTAAATCTCTGTGGAATAAGTATGGAGATCATATAGTAAATAATGAATTGGATAAGAATTTTCAAAGTCAACAACGAGAAAGTCTAAAAATACTTCTTCTTTATGCATTAGGATCTGAACCTCATCCCATTATTACTTCCCCTTTAAAAATAACCCCTCCTTCTCCTTACCAAGTGGGGGATATAGTTAATGCCGAATTTACAATTGCCAACCAAGGTACGCTCCCTATCAAATTTAGTGTATTAACTATAGGTGGGCGTGATAATGATAACCAGGTTGCTGATTTTAGTCATAGACAGAATATTATTCTTAAACCAATTGAGTCTT
>JAHIPR010000355.1 GCA_018903015.1 bacterium | reverse complement strand
GGTTATAGTAATAAGGTCATATTTACCGGTGGCTAAAACTTGATCTACTGATTCCGCAGTGTTAGGTAATCCCCATTCAACTTCAAATTTATCAGCTGGTACATTATTGTCTTCTGCCATGGCAAACCAACGGTTACCAAAGTTACCACAGGAAAATACTGCCGCTCTTTTTTGGGTACATGAACGAACAGCTCCTTCCATTAGGCCGCTGCCTGAAGAAGTAGATAATAAAATTTCGTTTTGGGTATACATCAGCTTTCTTAGTTTATCACTAATGCCTCTCTGCAGGTTTGAAGCCTCTTTGCCTCGATGACTAATCATGGGAGTAGCCATCTTTTGTAAGGTATCTTCGGTTACATTAACCGGTCCGGGAATAAAAAGTTTTTTATACATTTTTTCTCCTCCTTATTTTAATTTATTTTTAACCTAATATTAAAATATTTTGATTTTTCAATAGATTTTAAAACATAAAACACATAAAAAAAATCCCTTGCTATCATTGATCACTATCCTTGCCAATACTAGCTGGGACTAATAATTTTTTTTCGATACTGCACTCCACCCAATTCAAAAAAACTCCCTTTTACTGAATATCTTTTTTATTATACCATATTTTACTTGTATTAATAACTTACTTAATTTAACAAATAATAACTATTTCGTCAAGTGATTTTTTGCACAAAGTATATTTTTAAAATCCTTTTTATTTATTTTGGGTCATCATCTATTTCTTTTCCCCAAATAATCTTCCCAGAATTAATTTATAACCATCAGCTCCATAGTTTAAACACCTTTTTACCCGGCTAATAGTGGCGGAACTTGCTCCTGTTTTATGGGCAATCTCTTCATAGGTAGAGCCCTCACTTAACATTCGGGCCACTTCCAGCCTCTGGCTAAATTCCTTAATTTCATTGATGGTAGCTAAATCTTCAAAAAAACTGTAACCTTCCTTTTCGTTTTTTAAGAGCAATATTGCCTTAAATAATTGATCGGTTAATCCGTCTCTCCAACGAGGATAATCTTCCATTTTTACCACCTCATTTTCTTCTTTTTTTTAATTCTTTAAATACATCCTGAGGGGAAATATTGCAACTACCTAAAGCCACCAAAGTGTGGAACCATAGATCAGCAACTTCATATATAATTGCACTTTTGTCTTTATCTTTAAGGGCAATAATAACTTCTACTGCTTCTTCTCCTATCTTCTTAGGCAGTAAATCTTCAGAATTAGCCAGCAATTTACAAACATAAGAATCGCTTTTATAATTTAATTTTCTATTTTGAATTACCTGATATATCTCATTAATAATTTCACTGTCTATTTCTGATTGTTCACCCCTGCTCTCCCCTTGAGAAGATTTTATCTTCCCTGCCTGTTCTTTTTGTAAAAGACAAGAAGGCTCAACATTAATTTCTTCTATTTTATCACTTTTGATCTCTTTAAAAAAACAGGAATAGTTACCGGTATGACAGGCAACCCCTTTCTGCTCTACCAAAACTAACAAGGTATCATTATCACAATCCAAAACAATTTTTTTTACTACCTGAATATTTCCAGAGGTATCACCTTTAAACCATAATTTTCTTCTGCTTCTACTATAAAAACAGGTTCTTCCTTCTTCTAAAGTCTTTTCTAAAGATTCCCTATCCATATAAGCCAACATTAAAACCTGCTTAGTACGCTCCCCTTGAATGATAACTGGTACTAATCCTTCTTTGTTAAATTTTATTTGATTTAAAACTTCAGTTTTATTCATTATTCTTCTCACCCTTTACTTTGTCCTTCGCCAGTCTTATTTCTACTCCCCTTTTTCCTAAAAATTCTTTGACTTTCGATATAGAATATTCTTTTTTATGAAATATGGAAGCAGCTAAAGCGGCATCCGCCTTCCCCTCAACTAACACTTCATATAAATGTTCTGGTTTCCCTGCACCACCAGAAGCAATAATGGGGATATTAACATTTTCTGAAACTATTTTGGTTAATTTAATATCATATCCCTCTTTGGTTCCATCTTTATCCATACTGGTAAGCAGTATCTCCCCTGCTCCTAACCTTTCCACTCTTTTAGCCCAATCTAATATCCTTAAACCGGTCCTGGTTCTTCCCCCATTAATCACAACTTCCCAATTAG
>JAHIPR010000354.1 GCA_018903015.1 bacterium | reverse complement strand
GTTTAATCTTTTGGTGGAATTTCTGATTATTAGCTCTGTGCTTAAAGTTACTACAGTTGGTTTATGATCTAAATTTTTCTCTTCATCTTCTATCTCTTTTATTAATAGTTTAGCTGCTGTGGAACCAAGTTGATATACAGGTTGTCTTATGACAGTTATGGGAGGCTCTAATATCAAAGCCCAATCCGAATCATCAAAACAAACAATGCCTATATCATTGGGTATGGTAAGCCCCATCTCTTTGATAGCAATTAATGCACCCATAGACATATCTATATTGGTAGTAAAAATTGCCTCTGGTCTATTAGATTGTTCCAATAATTCTTTAGCTAATTTCCTGCCACTCTCCTTCTTAAAATTACCAATTTTAATCAGGCTATCATCTTTGGCTATGCCTGCTTCTTCTATCGCTTGCAAATACCCTTTTAGTCTTTCTGCACCGGTAGTCCGGTCTAAATAGCCATCCACTATTCCAATTTTTCTATAACCTTGATCTATCAGATGTTTTACTGCTTTATAGGCGCCATTAGCATTATCAACTAAAACCGCATCACAATCTACTCCCTCTATCAGCCGGTCTAAAAGCACCACCTTGGTTCTTGAATTTATTAGATGCTGAACATATTCTGAATTTTTGCCGGTAGGAGTGAGTATTATTCCATCTACTCTGTTGGACATTAAAACCTTTAAATAGTTGAGTTCTTTCTCGGGATTTTCATCTCCATTACATAAAATGGTATTATAACCAAATTTATTGGCTATATCCTCCACAGATTTAGCAATAACTGAATAAAATTGAGAAAGAACATTCCCTACAATTATCCCGATAGAATTTGTCTTTTTCTGCCTTAGGTTCCGGGCAACTGCATTTATTTCATAATTTAGTTCCGATACGGCCTTAAGAACTTTTTTTCTGGTTTTATCCCTGACCCCGGTGAAATCTCCTAAAACTCTGGAAACGGTTGCCGTAGAAACCCCTGCTTTTCTGGCCACATCTTTTATATTTATTTTCATATTTTTCCCTTAATGAAAATTACCTAAATTTGGGAAATGCATAGTGTAAACGTTTACAATTGTTAACGATTACATTATATATTAATCTAGCAATATTGTCAACGATGATTTTGAGAATTATAATCGGAAAATAACCAGCTATTAAAGAAAATTATAATTTTCTTTTCAATCTCTTTAATAATTTATCCAGAGGAAGGGTATTTATTATATCCTTTTCTTCCAACCATCCTCGTTTGATAATTCTCTCCGTAATAACTTTACTCTCCTGCTTAAAACCAGAATGAATAGCAGCTATTACTACATCTAATTTACTTAAAATTTCATCAGAAAAATCTAAGCTGCCATCTGATTTTATATCTACTTCAATCCCGGTTAAAATGGTAAAATCATTTAACTCTTGATTTATTTTTTGAATTTCTTCAATTTGTTCCATAAGTCTTTCCTCGGTCAATCCACCTGCAAATTTAAGTGATTGTGAATGGTCGGTTCTTTGTCACACTTATTAAGCTGACAAAGATGAATGTGACAGAGGACCATCCCCTGTCACAACACAACAAAATTAAAAAGACATTGCTTTAATAAATTCTTCTTGAAAATCAGCTCTTGAAGATAATTCTATATATTTAATGTCTTTGGATATCTTTTCACATATTTTTCTCGTTTTTTCAGAAAGCAAAGCTATCTCCGCCCCTCTTCCAGCTGCATTACCGACTGATTCTATTTTTTCTAAAGGAAAAAAAGGGATTAATCCTATTCTTCTGGCACTTTCCTTATCGATAAAATTGCCGAATGCCCCAGCCAGTAATATTTCCTGAATATCTTCAGGTGAAATATTGACCTCTTTTAAAAGTATTTTTATACCTGCAAATATTGCCGCTTTAGCTAATTGTAATTCTCTAATATCTCTCTGGGTAAGATAAATAGGTTTCCCATTTTCTGTTTCTTTATCTTTTGCTAAAAGAAATTTATTACCCTTTTCCCCCTTAATAATTCTTTTTTTAATCTCTTCGCTCAATTCGGAATTACATTCTTCTCTATCTATAAGCTTGCCACTTTTATTTATTAGTCCCAATTTAAGCATTTCAGCAATTAAGTCAATTAATCCTGAACCGCAAATTCCTCTGACTTTACCAGCTTTTATGACACTATAGGCAAATGATTTATAATCCATTTTAACTTTATCGATTGCCCCTTCTGCTGCCCTCATTCCCGAACTAATACGCGCTCCTTCAAAGGCAGGTCCAGCTGCAGCTGAACATGCCCATAATTTTCCCCTGGCACTTAGCACTATTTCTCCGTTAGTCCCTAAATCCAAAAAAAGAATATTTTTTTCTTTCTTCCACATACAGGTTGCTAAAACTCCTGCTATAATATCCGCCCCCACATAAGCAGAAATATTGGGGAGCATATAAATATTTGCGTTAGGCTTAAGGGTTAATTCAGGAATATCTCTGATTTTTATACTTAAATCTTCTTTTATCACCGGGATATAAGGAGAAGATGCAATATAAGAAGGATTCAATCCTAATAATAAGTGATGCATACAGGTATTGCCAGCAACACTCATTTTATAAATATTATCACTGCTTATTTTTGCTCTTTGAGCTGTTTCTTTGATAATCTCATTTAATGTATTAACGATTTCTTTTTGTAATTTCAATAAGCCGTCTTTGTCTTGTCGAGTAAATCCAATTCTGGAAATAACATCATCACCGTATACAACCTGGGGATTGGTCTTGGCTACCACTGAAAGCTCTATGCCGCTTTCCAAATCTACTAAATATCCTACAACTGTCGTTGTCCCGATATCAAAGGCAATACCATAACTCTTTTTAGTCGTATTGCCGCTTTCTATATCAATTATTTCATCATCACAGATAATTGCAGTTATTTTAAAATCGGCTTCTCTAATCAAATCAGGCATCTTTTTTAAAATCTCTATATTCACCTTTAAGGTATGGGCATTTTTAATTCCTTTTAATAATAAACCTTCTTTAATTCTTTGCCAATCTGAACTTTGGTCCGCCAAAGAAGGTTTTTTTAACTCCAAAAATATTTTTTTTAAATTTGATGTAAAAGTAAAATCATGATTAACGCGATTAATATCTCCCTTCAAATGAGAAGAATAGACTTTTTTAAAATCTAACCTGATTTCTTGAGGTATTTCTATTACGGTATCGGTAAAAAGTTTGGTTTGACAGGCTAATCTAAAACCCTTTTTTATTTCTTCTTTTGATAGAAGTTCTTCTCCTATTGGAGTGGCTGTGGTAATTCCTTTATTAATTAATATTTTACACTTACCACAAATTCCCTTTCCGCCACAGGGAGTATCAATACTTATTACTGCTCTCTCCATTGCTTCCAGTATAGTAGTACCTTTATCTACTTTAATATTTTTTCTATCAGGTAAGAAAGTTACTTTTATCATCCTGTTAGCAAAATAATCCTTTTTCTCTTTTTTTAAAATTAATAATTTATTATACAAAATATAAAATATTTTTTCTTTTAATTTTTTACTATAGCTAATTTAGAACAATCCCACTGTATTCCCATTTTCATCAATATCTACTTTAGTAGATGCTGGCACTGAAGGTAATCCGGGCATAGTCATCATGGTACCCAAAAGGGGATAGAGGAATCCTGCTCCTACCGATGCTCTTACATCCCGGACGGGTATACGGAAATTACGAGGTCTGCCTTTTACAGAGGGGTCATGAGATAAAGAAAGATGAGTCTTAGCCATACAGATAGGCAGTTTATCAAAACCTAACTCAGTATAAAGTTTAATTTTCTTTTCAGCTAAAGGGACATAATCAACTCCTTCAGCCCCGTAGATCTTGGTGGCTATAGTCTCAATCTTTTCTTTAATAGGTATATCTAAGGGATAAAGAAAGTGAAAATGATTAGATTTTTTAGCAGCCTCTACCACTGCTTGGGCTAATTCGATTCCACCTGCTCCCCCTTTGGCCCAGACTTCATGGGTAACCGCAGCAGTTGCTCCAGCAGCCAAGGCCTTCTCTTTAATCAGATCGATCTCAGCTGGGGTATCAGTAGTAAATCTATTAATGACTACTAC
>JAHIPR010000353.1 GCA_018903015.1 bacterium | reverse complement strand
TCAGTTCTCGGTTTTCAGTAAGTAGGGGCGTATTGCTATACGCCTGTTTTACTAATAACCGGTTAATTAATCCTTAACCGGTAAACTGGCAAACCGGGTAACTGAATAACTAATTTTTCTCGAGATACGATTCACAAGATATGAGATACGAATTAGGCCCCTACAAAAAAAAGGAAATTCATATGCAATTAAATTATTTTTTATATACATATTCTCCGTTAATATCTATAGAATCGACTATAGATATTATAGTTGCATCACTCGGTTTACCTTCGGTAGTAGCTGTCATCCGGGAACTACTTCCGGCTACAAAAAAGACTACTTCCCCTAATCCTGCTCCCACGCTATCCATTGCAACCAAATAATCACCCTTCCCCTGCATGTTAGTAGGATTAATTTTCTCCAGAAGTAAAAATTTTATGCCCTCAATTTTCGGTTCTTTCCTGGTTGATACAACCGTACCCACTACTCTTGCCAGTATCATATTTTTTCCCCCTGTATTATGGATGTATCAATTAATCAGTACTCATTTTTTCTTTTTTGCTTTTAACCGGACCTCTGCCCAAAGGAAGAACTTCATCTACATTACTATGTGGTCGTGGAATAATATGAACAGAAATTACTTCGCCAATTTTTTGAGCGGCTGCATTTCCAGCATCAAGGGCAGCTCGAACAGCTGCAACATCACCACGTACAATTGCAGTATTATATCCACCACCAATTTTTTCATAGCCCACTAAATCTACCCTGGCTGCTTTCACCATAGCATCTGCTGCCTCTACCATTGCAGCAAAACCTCTTGTTTCAATCATTCCCAATGCATCTGTATAAACGTCCATCTTTCTTTTTACCTCCTTAATGTTATTTTTCTGACAATTTATTTTACTTTTTTAACATTTTAACATATTATTATTTTCATGTCAATACTTTTTTGGCTATTTTTAATAAAATAATTAATATTTTTATAATTTTTAAATCTTTTTAAAATATATCTAAAGGCTGTTATTTGGTGGAGTGGGGTAAAAAATTATTGGATTGCAAGAAGTTAAAACAAACTAAGAATTTTAAAAAATTTTCATTAGATTATTTAATAAAGCGAAATGCAAATTTAAATTATAACACTACCCTTACCTTCTTTTTACCTATAAAATTTACCTTTGCCTTTGAATCTTCTCCAAATATCCGCTCTCTCTAAAAAATTCAAGAGGATTTAGAGGAACCCCCATCTCCTCCCTTACTTTAAATAAAAGAGGCGTTATATCAGTTTCGAAAGCTTCAGTTATTGTCTTCTCCGCCATAATTATATCTTCATCTTGTCGGAATTTTCTCAAAGATTTTCTATCTACAATTAGAGCTTTTGCATAGGTTCTTTGAATATTTTCAACACTTTGGATCATTTCTTCAATTTTTGGCTTAAGATTGTGACATTGGTCTATCATATAAGCTATGTTGGCCTTTATTTCATCCTCTTCTGCTGATGCCAGTTCATTGAAAATAAGGAAAAATTCATAGGGATTTATAGAGCCCACCGTCAGGTCATCGTCAGCATATTTTTTATTATTAAAATGAAATCCTCCTAACTTTCCCTCATCTAAAAGATAGGCTACTATCTGTTCTATATTAGTACCTAAAGCGTGATGTCCTAAATCGACCAATACCATTGCCCTATTTCCTAATTTTAAGCACAAATTATATGCAGTACCCCAATCAGGTATATCAGTATTATAAAAAGCCGGTTCAAAGAATTTATATTCTATAAGCATGCGCATATCATCTTGTAAATTATCGTAAATCTCTTTCAAGCTATTTTCCAATCTATGCTTTCTCTCTCTCATATCATCCTGTCCAGGATAGTTGGTTCCATCGCCTAACCAGAGAGAAATATCCTTGGATTTAAGTGTTTTGGCTATATCGATACACTCCAGGACATGATCAATAGCTTTTTTTCTCACTTTTTGACTTGGATTGCAAAGACTTCCTAATTTATAATCCGGGTCCTGAAATAAATTAGGATTTATGGCTCCCGGTCTTATTCCCAAAGAAAGAGAATATTCTAAAAGAGCATTCCAATTATCAGTGATATCCCAGGGGATATGCAAAGCTATAGACGGACATATGCCGGTGATCTTATGTACTTCTGCTGCGTCCTGAATTTTTTCTTTTACACTCTTAGCAGCTCCTTTTTGCTTAAAAATTGCAAAACGAGTTCCGGAATCTGAATAACCCCAACTCGGAGTTTCAATCTTTAATGCTCTCAATTTTTTCTCAACCTTACTTACGTTAACTCCCTTTTCTTCCAAAGAAGCCTTTAAAATTTTATAACTTGTTTTATAATCTCTCATTTTAATCAGGATAAATAACCCTATTCCTCCTTTCTTTAGAATGTATCTTTGCTTTCTATTTTATTGTGAATGATTTTTTAGAAACTCCTCCACTTCTTTACGATAGGGCATAGCGGGAGCTGTGCCAATTTTGGTTACGTTGAGACTAGCGACAGCATTGGCAAAATAAGTTGCTTCCACTAAGCTCTTCCCTTCTGAAAGAGCAATAGCTAAGCCGCCATTAAAGGCATCTCCTGCTCCTGTAGAATCTACAATCTTTACTTCTTCGAAAGTAGGTACATGAGTAGTTTCTTTAGAATTTACTACTAAAGCCCCTTCTTTACCCAGGGTAACAACAACATCTTTTACTCCAGCAGATATAATTTCCCTGGCAGCTTTTTCAGCTTCTTCAACGGTATTAACATTTCGATTAGTAATTAGTTCCAACTCACTTCTATTGGGAGTAATTAAAGATACTTTCTTTAAAATATTTTTCTCCAGCTTCTGCCCCGGGGCAGGATTAAGAATGGAAATAGTATTGTTAGATTTATAAACTAGTTTTATAACATATTCTACAATTTCTACCGGGATTTCTAATTGTAACAGTACTACATCTGCCCTCACAATGATATCTCGTGCATTTTCTACCAATGGAATATCTATTTCCATATTAGACCCAGGAGCTACCACTATCATATTTTCAGCAGTTTTATCATCTACTAAAATAAAAGCCATACCCGTGTGCAGAGTTTTGCTTACTTTAAGATAGTCAATGTTGATCTTCTCTTTTATGAAATTGTTTCTGGCAATCTCGCCAAAATAATCTTCCCCTACACAACCTACGAAACAAACTTCAGCACCTAATCTTGCTGCTGCTACGGCTTGATTTGATCCTTTCCCTCCAGGGCCTAATTTAAATGGCCCTCCTAAAACGGTCTCTCCATGTTTTGGAAGCCAGGGAGTCTTGGACATCAAATCCGTATTATAACTTCCTACAATTACAATCTTGCTTTTTTTCAAATTAATCACCTCCAACTATCCTTTTACCGCCCCAAAGGTTAAACCCCTTACTAAATATTTCTGGAAAAATACTACCAAAATAACTCCGGGAATAATTGCAATCAGAGAAAGAGCCGATAATTCTCCCCATTGAATTCCGTGACCCCCAATTAATTCTGAAAGAACCACCGGTAGAGTTCTTACATTGGATCTAGTAAACATAAGGGCAAAAAGAAATTCATTCCAGGCAAAAACAAATACAAATAATGCTGATACCACCACTCCGGGAATGATTAAGGGAAGGGTAACCTTCCGAAAAGCCCCGAAACGAGAATGGCCATCCACTAAAGCCGCTGACTCAATCTCCTCGGGTAGGTCTTCAATAAATCCTTTAATAAGCCATATAGCAAATGGTAGGTTAATTAATAAATAAGACCATATTAAAGAAAGGTAAGTATCAACTATTCTTAAATACTTAAAAATAAAAAACAGCGGTAATACAGCGATTATGGGTGGTGCAAAGAGCAGAGAAAGCACAAAGAAAGATAAATTTGGACCTCCAAATTTAAATCTTCCTAATCCATAACCGGCAAAAAGAGCAAGGATTACCACTAAAACAGTACCGATACAAGCTACAATAAGACTATCTAATGTTCCTTTTGAACCACCCAAGGAAAGTGCACGGATAAAATTATCAAATTTAAAATTAGTAACCCAAAAAATGGGAGGATAATTGAAAAATTCTCCTTTTTCCTTAAAAGCTCCTATAAAAATCCAATAGATAGGAAAACCAAAAAGTAGAACAAAAAAAGTAAGTAATAAGTTTTGAAACCAATGGTTTAACTTTTTTCTTCTTTCTCTTTGTCTAAATTCTTTTAATTTTTTATCATTCATGCCCATTTACGCTCTCCTCCTTTGCATAACTTTTCTAACAAAGATCATGGCAATAATATTCATTATCACTAATTGAACCAAGGCTAAAGCTGAAGTATAGCCAACTTTCCAATATTTTACCCAACTGATATAAGTGTATAAACTTAGTGTTTCTGTGGTAATACCAGGACCTCCTCCGGTAAGAATATAAACCGGGTCAAAAATCTTAAAAATCCAAATGATTCTAAAAAGAATTACCAGAACAAACATAGGACGAAGAAGAGGCAGGGTAATACGCCAAAAGGTCTGCCACCCTGTAGCGCCATCTACATCGGTAGCTTCATAAACTTGATGTGGTATAGATTGCAGTCCGGCAAGTAGAATTAAAGTTACAAAGGGAGTCCATTGCCAGGTATCAACTAAAAAAATTGAAAATAGAGCTAATTTCGGATCAGCAATCCAAGATGAACCGGCTCCTCCTAAAAGTCGAATGATGTAATTTAGAGGACCATAATGTTCGTGAAATATAATTCTCCAATTAAATCCTAAAACTACCGGAGTAACCATTATAGGTAAAGCTAAAATGGTAATAGCCAGTTTTTTAAATCTAAACTTCCTATTAAGAAGAAAAGCAATGATCAAACCCAAGATAGATTGGGCAATTATTCCTGCTATCATCAACACCGAAGTATTTTTAAAAGCGTTCCAAAATCTTGCGTCTTTAAAAACCAATCCGAAATTTAAAAACCAGGCAAATCTTGGGGGAATAGGAACAGCAAGACTCCAATCAAAGAAACTGGCGTAGAGCAAAAACCCCAAAGGTCCTACAACAGTAACCACCAGGATAATAATTGAAGGTAAAGTTATCCTTTTTGCAAAACTATTTCTTCCTATTAGAATATTTGTTGATATTTCTTTCATATTCATCCCTCTTTCTCACTTGAAATTTAATAGGGGAACGAGAACCTCCC
Organism: bacterium; assembly: GCA_018903015.1. Next base: position 1,852 of record JAHIPR010000353.1, on the reverse strand, counting down.
GTTCCCCTAAAAAAATATACAACCATGCAAGCTCTAAGCCTTAATCAATTAATCCTACTTCTTTCCAGCCTACCAAGAGTTCATTGTAAATTTTAATTTGATTTGCTTTTCCTAAACTATCGGTAATACTGTTCCATTCTTTTGCGGTGGCATCAAGGGCTTCTTTTGGTGACAATTCTTTGGTATATGCTTTACCCAAATAGACTTCTAATACATCAATATATTGTGCAGTACCAGGAAGACTTAAATCAGGAAAACCATAAGTTAGATTATTATCAATAGCTGCCAAATACTCTGATGCCTCTTTTTCTGGGGCAAATCCTGAAAAAGCTCCCGGATTACTGAAATGAGATTTTCTAAATGGATCAAGACCGGTCTGGGGAGTAGAAACATCAGCTAAGGAAAAATCATCAGAAAGAAGTTTAGCCACATAATAAGCTGCCTCTGGATTCTTGCTATCTTTTGCTACGGCTAGAGTCCTTCCACAAGGCATAGGAGCACGATATACTAGTTTTCCATCTTTCATAACTCCTGGAACATGAGTAACACCAAGATTTCCTACAATTTTTGATACAGTAGGATCATTGCCCTTCTTCCAGTTGCAGGGCCATTGTAAACACATAGCTGTTCTTCCTAAAATTAAAGCGTTGGTTAATTCATCGTATCCATAAGCAAGAACATCCGGTGGACAATAAGGGAGGAGATCTATTAATCTTTGCAGAGCAATTACTCCTTCCTCTGTATTTATCATGGGGTTCATACTTTCATCAAAATATTTCCCACCTCGGCTGGCAAATTCTGCTAACCACCAGGCATAGGCAAAACCGCCTCTTTGAGCCAAGAAGGCAAAACCATAGAAATCTGAATCTAATACCTTCCCGGCTAATGTTTCCCCACTCTTTCTAGTGAAAAATTCTGCCACGTCTAATACTTCATCCCAAGTCTCTGGAGAAGCAAGCTCTTTGTTATACATTTTTTTAAAATTACTCTTTTCTGTCTCATCATTAAACAAATCTTTACGGAAGTAGAGACTTAAAACGTCACCATCATAAGGAAGAGTATATAACTTGCCTCCATAGTAGTCATACAGTTTTAAGAAACCCTCAGCAATATCATCTAAACGAGGATCATATTTTTCCGCATATTCATCCAAAGGCTTAAGGTATCCCATTCCTGCAAACTCACCCAAGTACATAGGAAAGAGTACGATTAAATCATAAGCACCCGTACCGGCAATAAATTCACTTTTTAGCTTTTCATAAATATTGGCAAAAGGTGCAGTAACTACATTTACCTTGATTCCTGCCTTTGCAAATTCATCAGCATACCATTCAAAAGGAAGAGCATTATGACCTGCATCACAAAAAGCAGTAATGGTTACATCGTTAAATTTTGCTTGAGCTTGAACCAGCATAGGGCAAGAAAAAACTAACAACAATGAAGTAACTAAAATAAACAAATATACTTTTCTCATTATAAAACCTCCTAAAAAAATAATCAGATTTTTTATCGAACCTTACGGACATTATGCGTATCTATGCAAGCTTTGAATACTTTATCACCTCCTTTTTCTTTTTATTTTGCGGATTTGGAGTAATTTGCTTTGATTCTTTCTCCGGTAGTGGGATTAAATATAAGAATTTTCTCCAAGTCAAAGGTAATGTTAACTTTTTCTCCTAATTTAAAAGAATACCCCGGATTAAGCTCGACCCTAATTAAAGCATCTCCAATTTGCACGGTTAATATGCCGGATTCACCGATATCTTCAAAGACATATACTTCTCCGCTAACGGTTTGACCTTCAACGGGCTCAGAAATATAGATATAAATTGGTCTAATCCCCAGCATTATC
>JAHIPR010000352.1 GCA_018903015.1 bacterium | reverse complement strand
GGAGGAATTACCCCTTGAATTATGGGAACACCTTTACCCGGCTTATTTTGAAGATATGATTAGAGAACATGCCTTAAAATATGAAATAGACCCCTTACTCGCCCTGGCTATGATAAGAGAGGAGAGTCGATTTAATGCTTGGAATGAATCTGTGGCTGGAGCCCGAGGATTGATGCAGATAATCTTTTCTACCGGAGAATGGATTGCCCAAAAGTTAAATTTTGAAGATTTCAATAATGAAATGCTCTTTGACCCCGAGATTAATATTGATTTGGGTTGCTGGTATATCGGTTATCTAAAAGAAAGATTTTCAAATGACCTTATCCTGATAATTTCGGGTTATAATGCCGGCCCAGGCACAACCAGTAAGTGGTTACAGCAATATAGTAGATCTGACCTGGATAATTTTGTGGAAAATATTCCCTATTCTGAGACCAGAGAGCATATAAAAAAAGTAATGAAATCTTACCAGATGTACAAAAGATTGGCGCAGGTTTTAAGCGAAGTGTAAATGGAATGGTTTTTACTGGATTAAAAAAGGAGGTAGAAGTTCGATACGGCGAACTTAAGAACAAATGACGAGTAAAGTAAAAGCTCAACTTTTTTGTCTTCACTGCAATAAAGAAACCAATCATACTATTACCTATATAGGTGAATATTTAGAAGACATTAAGTGTAGTCTTTGCGGAAACGAAATTAGAATTAACCGGGAAAAATTATTAGAAACCTACACTGCAGATTTTATAGATAGGGTGTTAACCAAGCCTCAACGAATAACTGATGAGATAAAAAAAGATCTATCTCATTTTCTAAAGTCTATGCCCATCAGAATTTTGACTAAGCCTTATCGGGTTGCCCGGGAGATAGGAGATATGCTGCATAAAGAAAAGGATAAAAGCGGAAGGTGAAAAATTAATTAGCCAATTGACCAATTCTCCAATTCACCGATTAACTTAGTCGATAGTGAATAGTTATTTGTATCGTGTGAAGAAAATCAGAAAACAGAAGTAGAGGCACGATGCATCGTGTCCATAACAAGAGAGGAAGGGCATAATTCATTGTGCCCTTACAAAATCATAAAAAAAGGGCGTATTGCGAAATGCCATATTTAAAAACAGATAAAAAAATTGACAAAATTAGCAAAACACAATAATATGATATAAAGAAATCGGCATAAATCAAGAGAGGTTTATAAAGTGGAAGAATATTTAACTGCCAAACAAGTAGCGAAATATTTACAAGTAAAACCTTTTACTGTCTATCAATGGGCAAGAACCAAAAAGATTCCAGCGGTTAAAATTGGAAGAATCTGGCGTTTTAAAAAGGAGGTTATTGATAGTTTTTTTGAAAAGAAACCTGAGAAAAAAAAGAGATAGCTGCTTAGCTGCCTGAAGAAACTTCTTAATTGTTTATTTTTTACCTCATTTTTGGTTATTAATTTATGAATACAGGAGGATAGAGGATGTATGTAGCACAAAAACATAATAGAGATAAGAAAAATTCCATTATTTTTTTAACTCTACTTTTATTGCTTATCTTTTCTATTTCTTTTTACTCTTTTGCTGATAATAATGATGAATTTATTACATATAAAGCAACTAAGGGTGATACTCTATGGAGCATCTCCAAAGAATACAATATTTCCTTGAATCTAATTTTAGCTCTTAATAATATTAAAGATAAAGATAGTTTATCCATCGATCAGATAATTAAAATTCCTCAAGATAATCTCCCTGCTGCTGATTATAATATGCACATCGTAAAAAAAGGAGAGACTTTATGGTCAATTGCCCAAGAATATAATCTTTCTGTAGATCTAATTCTTGCCACCAATAACATTGCTAATTCAGAATTAATTTCTATTGGACAGCAGATAGAAATTCTCTCTACTAAAAGTACTACCCCTGAAACAAATATTATTACCCAGCCAGTTATTGATAAAAAGAATAATAACATGAATAATAATATCAGTGAGCCCGAAAATATAGAACCGATTGTTTATACAGTTAAAGCAGGTGATAGTCTATGGAATATTTCTCGAAAATATGGAGCTTCGGTGGAAATTATTGTTGATGTAAATAATCTTAGAGATAAAGATTCCTTATCAATTGGCCAAAAATTAGAAATTCCCGCAATAGGAGGAGGAGTATCTAACTCTAGCCAGAAACAGGAGCCAATCATTGTAAATTATACGGTAGTGAAGGGAGATTCTCTGTGGAGCATATCCCAGAGATATGATGTAAATATGAATACCATTATCTCTACCAATAATTTAAAAGAAATATCTCGACTATCTATAGGTCAAAAATTAAAGCTGCCAATAACTAATATGGATATTGCCAAAGCAGAAGGATATGGCCAGGAAGCTGCAGCAGAGGAAATAATTTATTCTGTAAAAAAAGGAGAAAGTCTCTGGAGCATTTCGCGCGAATATAATGTAAAATTAGAAGCTATTATAGCAGCTAATAGTATTATCGATGCTTCCAAAATTTCTGCAGGACAGCAATTGAGAATTCCCAATGTACCTAGGGCCAGCCTTAGTATATATAACTTTATCTGGCCGGTAAGAAAAAGAATTAATTCTCCTTATGGAATGAGGGTTTCAAGCGGAAGGAAAGAATTTCATTCTGGCATAGATATCGGTGCTCCAACCGGGACTAATATAGTAGCTGCCGAGAGCGGCAGGGTAAGCTATTCTGGATATATGCGAGGATATGGCAATGTAATTATCTTAAGCCATAATGAAGGATATTCTACTGTATATGCTCATAACTCGGTAAATTCAGTGAAGAAAGGTCAGTATGTGACAAAGGGAAACATAATTGGCAAAGTAGGAAGAACTGGAAATGCTACAGGTTCCCACCTTCATTTTGAAGTAAGGTTAAACGGTAAGCCGGTTAATCCTCTATCATATTTAAAATAAGTAAATTATTTTTTTAAGCTATTAATTTATGCCTAATCAAAATTGAATTCGCAACAGTGATACAATAAGAATAAGAAAGAAAGGAGGAAAATTATTTAAAGAATTAATTGGATTTTTTAATTAAAAAGTATTATAAAGGAGAATAAATATGAAAAGTAAATTATTTGTAGTTTTGTTGTTAACAGTAGGATTAGTATTTAGTGTAGTTGGATCGGCTTCTGCAGAAGGCACTCTGGTGTTCGGCAGCAGTGGAGATGCGGTTAGATTGGATCCTGCAGATGTAACTGATGGAGAATCCATTCAGAGGATGGATAATATCTTCGAAGGCTTGGTTGAATATGAAGCAGGTTCTGTATTGATACAACCTTGTTTGGCTACCTCCTGGGAAGCATCAGCAGATGGGACAGAGATTGTTTTTAACCTGAGAAAAGGGGTTAAATTTCATGACGGAACTGATTTTAATGCAGATGCAGTAGTCTTTTCCTTTGCACGTCAGTATGATACCACCCATCCTTATAATCAATATGGTGAGTGGGCTTACTGGGGATATATGTTTGGCGATGTAGAAAAGATGGAGAAGATTGATGATTATACGGTAAAATTTGTCTTAAAAAGACCGAATGCCTCTATTATGACCAGTCTCGCCATGTTCACCGTTAATATTGTAAGCCCGACTAATGCCGAAAAGTATAAGGGAGATGCCTTTAAAAATCCATGCGGTACCGGTCCTTTTAAATTTGTCGAATGGGTAAAAGATGACCATATTACCTTAGAGGCTAATGAGAATTATTGGAGGGAAAGAGCTAAGCTGGATAAATTAATCTTCAAGGTTATTCCTGACCCTTCAGCAAGACTTATGGCTTTAGAAGTGGGTGAGGTTCAGGGTATAGAATATCCCAATCCTGCTGACTTAGACAGAATAAAAGCTAATAATGATTTAACTCTTATGAGTCAAGCAGGAATGAATGTCGGATATATGGCTATGAATACCGGATACGGATATATTGATGCCAATAAAAACGGTGTACGTGATATAGCAGATGAACCTCTGGTTAAAACCCCCGGATATTATGAGCCCCTTACCAAGAAAAAAGTAAGACAGGCTATCAATATGGCAATTGATAAGCAATCGATAGTGGATAATATTTATATGGGAACAGCAATTAAGGCTAAGAATGGAATGCCTCCATCTATGTTAGGATATAATGATGATATAGTAGATTATCCTTACGATCCCGAGAGTGCTAAAACATTACTGGCAGAAGCAGGATATCCGGATGGCTTTGAAGTTACTCTATATGTCATGCCGGTATCCCGACCGTACATGTTCGATCCTCCCAAGATTGGTGAAGCAATTCAAAGTTACTTAGCTGCAGTGGGTATAACTGTAAAATTCTATCAGGTTGATTGGGGAACTTATCTCCAGGAAACTGAAGCCGGAAATCACCAAATGTGCCTTTTAGGGTGGACCGGTGATAACGGAGACCCGGATAATTTTATGAATGTATTATATGGAGCTAATACCTGTTCTATTGGCACAGCTGGAAACTATGCTTTCTATACAAATAATTCCAATCAAGCACTTCTCTCTGCTGCCTTAGAGACCTATGATAATGAAAAGAGAGCAGAATATTACAAAAAAGCTCAGGAGATGATTCATGAAGATGCCGGATGGGTTTATCTGGCTCATTCAGTCCAAAATATAGTCTTCAAAACAAACGTAAAGGGTTATGTCCTTAACCCGACTTCTAGAAAATTCTTCTACCCGGTATGGTTAGAATAGAAAAAACTCTCTTGGTTTGAATTTCTGTAAACGGGAAGGGGTGACTGAGTCACCCCTTCCCTGACTGAAATAAAAATGTGCTTAAAAAAGGCACATTTTTTTTATCTTTTTCTTGCATTGCATTGATTAAAAAGTATAATAATATAAGTGTGGTTAAAAAGATGATAGGAATTAGTAGATGAAGTGGTATATTACTAAAAGATTATTAATGTTGATTCCAGTACTATTAGGAGTTTCAATTCTCGCCTTTTCTTTAATTCGTTTAGCCCCCGGTGACCCGGCAGTAACTATAGC
>JAHIPR010000351.1 GCA_018903015.1 bacterium | reverse complement strand
CTCGTTTACGCGATTAGCACCACTGGCAACCACCAATATGGGTTTTTGAGTCCTTTTCCCTTTAAAAATCAATGATTTAGCTATTTGAGCAATCTCACAGCCGATTGCTTCCGCCGCATCTTTAGAAGTACGAGTAGGTTCGGTTAATTCAATTACTGTCAATTCAAGGCCAAATTGAGCTAAGACCGATTGAATCTTTTGGGCACTTTTACTCAGATTCTTCATCATAAATTCCCCTCTCTAATAACAACAACATCTTTTCTTGTTGTTGTTATTTTATATATTATAATATATTATAGTTTCGGCTCCCCTTTTTTATTTTTTTTATTACTTTGTCGGAGAAGCAGCAACAATAAGGATTTTTGCCCAGTGTCCGATGTTCGGACACTCTCTTTTATGTCCAGTATTTTTATTATTTATTTAGACTATTTAGTACTTGATGGAGGGCATTAGTTATTTCAGAATGCCCTACCTCAGGTCTTTTAAATTTAATTTTTAGAATAAAGTCTCTTCCAGGAGATTTAAATTTGTATTCGTAGTATTTAGGCCTTCCTTTTTTAGCTTTGGATCTTTTAAGTTCTGTTTTTGCCTCCCGCACAGTTAATTTTCCTTCCTTTATTTGTCTGTAAAAGCCCCTTATGTTTTTTTCATCACTTTGTCGGATAAGCAGTAATAATAAGGATTTTGGCACAGCGTCCGATGTTCGGACACTCTCTTTTATATCCTGGGGTAGTTTGAGTAAAGTAAGCATTTCGTTTACATAGCTTTTAGGAAGGCCTAATTCTCTTGAGGCCTCCCTTTGGGAGTAGTTTGGATTTTCCATTCTTTTTTTATTGATTAAGGCTTGAATAGATTCTGCTTCTTCAAGTGGTGGAAGGTCCTGCCTCTGGATATTTTCAATTAGCTGATGGATAAGACGGGCATGCTTATCAATATATTTAATGATACAGGGCAGTTCTTGAAGCCCGGCCAATTTAGCCGCTTTATACCTTCGCTCACCATTGATTATCTTGAAACAATCTTCTTGTTCTATATATTCTACAGTAATCGGCTGGAGGAGTCCGTGCTTTTTAATAGACTCTGCTAATTCATCTAAACTCTTTTGGTTTAAGTTTTTTCTGGGCTGGTCAGGGTCTGATTTTATTCTGGATATATCAATAATTCTAGCCCCGGAAAGACCTTTTGTTCCTTCCCGAATTCCTTTTCTTTCTTCCTTAATAGCCTCTTCTTCTTGAATGGGGAGAGAAGCAAAACTATCTTTGGCAAATTTTCTTAAAATATTTTCCTTTTTCTTAGCCATGATTTATAATCTCCTGAGCTAATTTTCGATAAGTTTCTGCTTGTTCTGAAGAGGGCAAGTAATAAGTAATTGGTTTTTTTAGAGTAGCCGCTTCAGCGTATTTAACACTGTTCTTTAGCTCTACTTTAAATACTTTATCTTTAAAACCCTCTAAAACAGTCTCGTGGTAAACCTCTTCCAGCTTTCTTCTTCCGACAAACTTATTTATAATATAACCCATTATTTTGAGCTTGGGATTTGCCCTTTTTCTTATCTTGGTTATGGCACCTCTTAGATAGGCTGTCCCTTTAACGGCCCATTCCTGACATTCTAAAGGTATAATAACCTCATCTGCTGCTACCAGTCCGATTCTGGTGGCCAGGCCTAAACTTGGAGGACAGTCAATGATTATATAATTATAGTTTTCTTTCAGGTCTTTTAATTTATCAGCTAAAAAATATTGAGCGTCTGGCTCTCCGGCCAGTTGCAGGTCTATTTTGCTTAAATCAATATTGGAAGGGATAATGTCTATATTCTGAAAAGAGGTTTTTTGAATAACCTTGGTAAGATTAAGGTCATTATCTAAAAAGAGGTCAGCAACGGTAAATTTAAGGGTGTAAATATTTTCTAAAAATGAAGAGGAGAGATTTCCCTGTTGATCTAAATCTATAAGCAGAAGCCTTTTGTTTTTTTCAGCTAAGGCTCCGGAGAGATTAAAAGTGATGTTTGTCTTTCCCACTCCTCCCTTTTGATTGGCAACAGCGATGACTTTAGGCTTTTTAAATTTATGGGTGTTTTTCTTATTCATGATTATATTTTATCTTAACCTTCTTTAGATTTTAGATAAAGCACCGGCTTAAGAATTATTTAGACTTTCCATTGCTTTTTGATAGGCAACCTTATGTTTAAAACCCTGCTTCAAAAATTTCCATAT
>JAHIPR010000350.1 GCA_018903015.1 bacterium | reverse complement strand
TGCTTTACAGGTATAACGTACCTATTTTGTCTTACAGTTATTAAAGGTTCTTGAATAATAGCGGCAAAACGGGAAGACCTGATAATGGTTTCCAATTTATTTTTCAGGGCTTGTTCTTTTTTTATTATATCTCTTCTAATCTTCCTTAACTCTGGGCTCGCTTGGTCTAAAACTACTCCATCCTCATCGACACATTGAATTATTTCTTTCTCTAATTCGGAAAAAGTTCGTATTTTTTCTGCTCTCTCTCTAATCAAAGGATATTTTTCTTTGGTTTTCAATAGAAAGTTTTTAATCAAGCGAGAAGTTTTTAAAACTTTTAATATTTTTACAACCTTTTTTGCATCAAGGATGGATCCCATAATTGCAGATCTTTTTAATTCACTACTAATGTCTTCTAATCTGGAAAAAGGAGGGGTTCCGTCGTAAGAAATAATTTCTCGCATTTCAGTAGTTTCTCTTTGAGTATTAATAATTTGCTGCAAATCAATCTTGGGAGTGATATTTTCTACGATTAATTCACCAGTAGCAGTGGATATTTTTTCCTTTAATTGATTTTTAATTTTTGAAAATTCTAAAACCGATAATGTATGTTCGTCCAAGATATATCTCACCTTTTTAAATTAGTCGTTAGTAAATAAACCTAGCGTGAAGCGTATAGCGTTTAGCGTATAGGTTCGGGCAGCAAGTGCAAGATTAATTAGTCAACCAGTTGTCCAGCAAATTGTGTAATGGATAACATGTAATAAGTAACCTGTTTTTACACATTCATAAATATAATCTTATTACTCATTACATATTACTCATCACTGTATCCTTTGCGCTACCCGCTATACGATATACATATACGCAATACGAATTTATTCTGGTTTTGTATTTCGTCTTTGTCTTCTTTTTTCTTAGCCTTACGCTACATGTTATTATTATTTATTTCGGTTTCTGTATTTTTTTCTTCTTTTCTTAACTATACGCTCTACGCTAAACGCTGTACGCTAACGTACGAGATACTATTCACGAGATACGAATTAGGGCGTACGGAAAAAGGAAATTCCTATACAATTAAATTAAGATGGAATTTTTTAAGAAATTCTTCCGTGTTAAACTGGATGCTTAAAGGCAGCCAATCCTTTAAATAATCGTAGACGATGGTGATCATAACCGCAAATCTATTGGCCAAAAACGAGCTTTCTAATTGTTCTTTCAAAAAAACTGGTAAAGGAATAAAGGTAATAATAACTAATAAAATTCCTACTATTAAAAAACCTTTGGTTAAACCAAACAAAGCTCCTCCTAAACCATCGATCCAGGAAACAAACAATAAGGAAAATATTTTTTTAAAAAATATTTCAGTAATTCTCGCGATTAGATATATTCCTAAAAATATTAGAGCAAAGCCTAATATATTTGCTATTTCCCTGCTTAGTTGGCTATGTGCACTTATATACTCTCCAACCTCTTTAAACCAAAAAATTGCCAGAAAAATAGCAGTAATAACTCCTATTAAATTTATTATTCCTCTGATAATGCCGCGACGTATCCCAATAATCATATTTAATAAGATTATTATCATTATTGATACATCTATCCAATTTATTGTCATAGATATTTCCTACTTGCTCTCCATAGATATAGCGTATAAGCGGGTAGCGTTTAGTGTATAGTGGTATTACAAGCTAAAAACTTAAAGCGAAAAACTAAAAACCATAATTCAAAATTCAAAACTAAAAACTCTTTTCTTAATTTTTAGTTTTGAGTTATAGTTTTGTATTTTGCGCTTTTCGCTTTACACTTTAGTGCTATCAGCTTCTTTCACTCTCTAATTTTAGCAGAAAATTTAGTAATTAATTGCGCTCTAATTTTTTTATATATATCTTCTACTTCCTGGTCGGTCAAAGTACGGTCTTCGGCTTGAAAAACCACAGAGTAAGCTAAGCTCTTATAACCATTACCAATTTGCTTTCCTTTAAATATATCAAACAAAGTTACTTTTTTAATTAACTTTTCATCAATAGATTTTATCGTTTTAATAATATCAGCAGAAAGTATTTCTTCTTTTGTAATCATGGCCAAATCTCTCTGAATTGAAGGATATTTTGGTAAAATACAATATTTGATATCTGAGGGAACGTTAGATAATAAATTTTCAAAATCAATCTCAAACCAATTCACTTTCCCCG
>JAHIPR010000349.1 GCA_018903015.1 bacterium | reverse complement strand
CTTTAATTATCTTCAATGCCTCTATAGTATCTCTGGGATATAGTGCTGCAGTTGAGAATGAAATTTTCATCTATTTTTATTCCTCTCTGTCTTTATGTTTACCATAGACCCTTGGAATAGACAACCACCTTTTTATTGATAAGACAAGATTATCTCTATAAGGTGGTTGTCTATATTTAAGATTTTATATCTCTTCTATTTTATAATTATTTTACCACTGGTTAATATAATTACCAAATTTACTGCTGCATATCCTCAGTAATAATTTCTGCTGCCTCTTTTAATGCTTCTTCGGGAGTTAGAGCTTCTCTTTCTACTTTATCTAACATTTCATAGAAGGTCCTGTCTAAAGTTCCCATCGCTGAAAAATGTTCATAATTCTGTACATATTGTAACTGCTCAAAGGCTGCCTTATACTCAGGTTTTTCCTGGAAAAGTTTTTGAATTATTAATGTTTTTAAAGCACTTCCGGTGGTAGGAATATAGCCGGTGTTGGCAGCCCATTTGGCAATATTCTCTGAACTTAAGAGCCATTCGATAAATTTCCAGGTAGCTTCCTCTTTCTCTGGAGTGGAAGGGAATAAAGCCACTGTAGCTCCACCCATAGTTACTGCATAAGTCTTCTTTTTAGGTAGAAATGCCGTACCAAAATCAAAATCCAGTTGTCCGGACCATTTTCCGAGCCTGGTTGAACTACCCAGATATATTCCTACATTCCCTGCCAAAAAATGTTTCTCTCCTAAATCGTGTAGACCTACCGGCATTATCCCTTCATCAGTCAAGCTCTTCCAGAATTTTAATGCTTCAAGCCCTTCAGGAGAATTAAATAGTACTTTGGTTGAACCTTCATTCATAATTTTCCCCCCATTTTGCAGAATAAAGGCCTTAAATAACCAATCAATATCATTAATATTTAATCCCCAGATATCTGTATTGCCATCATTATCGGTATCGAGAGTAAGTTTTTCACCATATTCTTTTAACTCCTCCCATGTCTGAGGGGGCTTATTCGGGTCAAGTCCAACTTTTCCAAATAGATCTTTGTTGTAATAGAGAATCGGGGTGCTGATATTAAAAGGAAGAACACAGATTTTTCCCTGATATTTTGAATAATCTAAGGTTCCTGGGTAAAATTTGTTTAAATTAAATTTATACTTCTCGATATAATCTAAAATTTTATAGTTTTCGTAGGCACCAGTAAAAAGAGGTCCTGCCGGGATAATCCCACCCTGAGGCAGGGTCTTGCTGGCTACTGCCGCGATAACTTTATTGGCAGTATCACCATAGTTCCCTGAATAAATTCCATTAACCTCTACCTCATCTTGAAACTGGTTAAACTCTTCTATTAATCCTGCAAACACTTGACCCGAGTTTCCACCTAACGCATACCAGAAATCAATTTTTACTCCGGATGCAAAAACAGAAGAACACAAACTAAATACAATAATAGTAAAAGTTACAATAACTAATAACTTTTTCATCTTAAAACTCCTCCTAATTTTTAATATTAAATTAATCAAAAGATATCTTTACTTACAATGCGCTTACCAGTTTTTATCCTTTCAGACCGGTCAAAGTAATTCCTTTAATGAACTGCTTTTCAGATAAGAAGAATATTATCAAAACTGGAGCTATAGTCATCACCGCTGCAGCCATTAATAGATGATACTCACCACCTCCTTCACTAATCAGATATTTCAATCCTATCGGTAAAGTCCTCATTTCGTCTTTATTTATTATTATCAAAGGCCAAATATAGCTTCTCCATTCCATTAAGAAAGAGAAAAGGGTTATTGTCCCGATAGCAGGCTTAGAAAGGGGAATCACTATTTTAAAAAGAAAGGTAAAATGTCCACAACCATCTATTTTAGCAGCATCTTCCAACTCCTTGGGAATAGTATAGAAAAACTGTCTTAAGAAAAAGATAGAAAATGCACTGAAAAGTACGGGAACAATTAATCCTTGATAGCTATTCAGCCATTTTAAATTAGCTACAATTAAAAATTTTGGAATTAAGGTTACCTCGAGGGGCATAATCAAGGTGCCTATATATAGCATAAAAAGAACATTTTTACCTGGAAAATTTAATCTGGAAAAGGCAAAAGCAGCCAGGACAGATACAAAGACTTGCAAGAAAGTAGAAGATGTCGCTACAAAAATACTGTTTATATAGTATCTTAAGAAAGGGATCATATCAAGAACTTCTTTATAATTAGTGAATATCCATTTCTTGGGAAATATTCTTGGCGGGTAAGTATAAATATCAGAAATTCCCTTAAACGAAGAGATAAACATCCAGATAAAAGGGAAAAACATTAAGAACCCAAAAAATATTAAAACAATATAGATATAAAACTTAGAAGAATTTTCTTTCATTTTTTAATTTTCCTAAATATAGT
>JAHIPR010000348.1 GCA_018903015.1 bacterium | reverse complement strand
GGAACTAAGATTGTTGCCGGCGGTCCTCTCTTTACATCCGGATATGAAGACTTTGAGGATGATGTAGATTATTTTATACTTAATGAGGCTGAAATCACTCTACCTCTATTTTTAGAAGATTTAAAACGAGGACACCTTAAACATATCTATACCTCAGATCAGTGGGTAGATTTAAAAAAGACTCCCATTCCACTTTGGGAATTAGCTGATATAAATAAATATGCCACTATGTGTATCCAATATTCTCGTGGTTGTCCCTTTAACTGTGATTTTTGTGATGTTACCTTACTCTTTGGACATAAGATGAGATTAAAAACTAAGGACCAAATATTAGTAGAATTAGAGAGTCTTTATTTACAGGGATGGAGAGGTGGAGTATTTATTGTTGATGATAATTTCATTGGGAATAAAAGAGAATTAAAAGGTGAAGTACTGCCTGCAATAATTAATTGGATGGAAAAACGAAAATATCCTTTCTCCTTTACTACTCAAGCCTCTATAAATCTCTCCGATGATGAGGAACTTATACAGTTGATGGTTCATGCAGGGTTTGGTTCAGTATTTGTGGGCATTGAGACTCCTAACGAGAAGAGCTTAGCAGAATGCAACAAGTTACAAAATAAAAATCGTGATCTAATAGCTTGTGTTAAAAAGATTCAAAGGTTTGGTTTGATAGTTAACGGAGGATTTATTATGGGCTTTGATAATGATACACCGGCAATTTTTGAAAGACTAATTGAATTCATCCAAAAAAGTGGAATTGCCAGCGCCATGGTCGGGCTATTAAACGCTCCTCGAGGCACTAAACTCTACCAGCGACTTGCTAAAGAGAATAGATTATTAAAGGAAGCCACAGGTGACAATACTGACCTTTCCATTAATTTTATTCCCAAAATGAATTACAAAGCACTTATCGATAACTATAAAAGAGTTCTCAATACCATTTATTCCCCTAAATGTTACTATGAACGTCTCCTGACGCTTTTAAAAAATATGAAAACTTTAAAAAAGAAAAGATATCAATTTCATCTTTGTTATCTTACTGCGTTTCTTAAATCTATCTGGCAGCTGGGTATAATAGGGAAGGAAAGAATTTATTATTGGAAAATCTTTTTCTGGACTTTGTTTCGGCATCCGCAACTCTTACCTATGGCCATAACCTATGCCGTCTACGGGTTTCATTTTCGTAAGATTTATGAAAATTATTAACTTGGTTAAGGGATCGTTGCCCGTTGATAAAGTCTTCACTCAATAGGGGGTGAAAAGTATGGGTTTGGTTGCAGAGAGCCAAAAAACACCTCTGATAAACTTTAGAAAACTATAAATATTTTAGCGGTTAGTGTAAATTTTTGTGTGGTAGTTAGAGAATTAGTGAGTATTTTTTAATTAAACTTGACATCCATGTTATAATTATTAAAAATAATAAATAGTTAAAAGCAGAGCGTGGGAGAAGTAGCAGATTACAAAATTTAACAGAGAGTCGTTTTTGGTGAGAAGCGACACAAAGATTTTAAAGGATCTGCGAAATGGACCCACAAGCTTCAAACTGAAAGGACTCAAATAGTCCGAGTAAGTTTTGACGGACTTTTCCCCTGTAAAAAGGAAAAGTGTATCGGTATATAATTAATTTATATTGCCCGTACTCTTAGAGTAGGATTTTTCTAAATAAATAAAAATCCTATTAGAGTGGCACCACGGAATTAACCTTTCGTCTCTTGGAGATGAAAGGTTTTTTTGTTTAGAATTAATATTATATGCCAATATGCCATATAAGAGGAGTTTAATAATTAAGACTGTATATTATATTAATTTATTAGACTCAATCAGGGTGGCACCGCGGAAAAAATAGCTCTCCGTCCCTATTATTAGAATAAATTGGGATGAAGGGCTTTTTTATTTATAAAAAAGATTATTTGGGAATTTTTTTAGAAAAAAGAGCAGAGGAGGTTAGGTATGTTTATATTTTTATTTTACAATTGGCCCCTCAGGGGGCAAGAGATATTTACAAAAGAGCAAAAAAGATAATTGAGTTAAAAGTAAATTTTTTAAATTTGAAAGGAGAATAAAAAAATGAAAAGAGTTAAATTTTGTCTTGATGAAAAAGAAATGCCCACATCCTGGTATAATATTTTAGCCGATTTGCC
This sequence comes from bacterium, assembly GCA_018903015.1. The sequence goes on along the minus strand of JAHIPR010000348.1, from coordinate 5,362 downwards.
AGAGCCGCTCCCACCTCCTTTACATCCGGCAACAGGCAAGCCTATCGGGCCTGATGACCTTGCTCCCTTATTTCCTATGGAGTTAATAAAACAGGAAATGAGTCCTGAACGCTATATTAAAATTCCCGAAGAAGTTCAGGATGTTTATCGACTCTGGAGACCAACTACCCTTTATCGCGCCCGGAGATTAGAGAAAGCACTGGATACTCCCGCTAAGATTTACTATAAGTATGAAGGTAGCAGTCCCCCGGGAAGCCATAAACCTAATACGGCGGTAGCCCAGGCTTACTATAATAAAAAAGAAGGGATTAATCGGATAACTACTGAAACAGGAGCGGGGCAATGGGGCAGTGCCTTAGCTTTTGCCGGTGCCTGTTTCGGTCTGGAGATTAAGGTATATATGGTTAAGATCAGTTATATGCAAAAACCATATCGTCGGGTAATGATGCAGACCTGGGGAGCAAATTGCATTCCCAGTCCCTCTCCTGATACTCAAGCTGGGCGGGATATGTTGGCTAAAGATCCCGATTGTCCGGGTAGTCTTGGTCTGGCCATCAGTGAGGCAGTAGAAGAGGCAGTAAAACGTGATGATACTCATTACTCCTTGGGAAGCGTATTAAATCATGTTTTATTACACCAGACTATCATTGGGTTAGAAACAAAAAAGGTTATGGAGCAGATCGATGAATATCCTGACATTATTATTGGATGTGTGGGAGGTGGGTCAAACTTTGCCGGTCTTTTCTTACCATTTGTAAAAGATAAAATTGAAGGGTTAAAACCTGATTTAAAAATAATAAATGTTGAACCGGCAAGTTGTCCGACTTTAACCAGGGGTCCTTATGCTTATGATTATGGTGATGTAGCAGGGTTTACCCCTTTACTAAAGATGAATACATTGGGACATGGTTTTATTCCACCACCGGTTCACGCTGGCGGATTAAGATATCACGGAATGGCTCCCATTATCTGTCATCTACTAAAATTAGGATTAGTGGAAGCCCGGGCAGAACACCAATTAGGAACTTTCGAGGCAGGAGTAACCTTTGCTAGAAATGAAGGAATTATCAGTGCCCCGGAAACCAATCATGCCATTAGAGCTACTATCGATGAAGCACTTAAATGTAAAGAATCGGGAGAGGCAAAAACTATACTATTAGGTCTTAGTGGACATGGTCATATGGATATGGCTGCTTATGAAGATTACTTTGCCGGAAAATTAAAAGATTATGACTATTCCCAGGAAAAAATTGAAGAGGCCTTAAAAGAACTACCAAAAGTTTAAAAGGAGATAATTGTATTAGGGGATTTCCCTATGCCACTCTATAATGAATTTGGTGGAAAAGGAGATCCCCTAATAAATCAGGAGAGCCCTATAACCCTCATTACGGAATTGGTAAAAAAATCAGGTAAAATTTATACCTTTATAACATTCCTTCTAAATATATCCATTTTCTATTATCTATTTTTTTCATAAACACATTTAAATCAATATTTTATTTATTATTTTAAAAAAGAAGGAATTTTAAGGATTAATGTAGTATAAAAATAAAAGAGGAATAAGAAAGATTTTATTTAAAATTTAAATATAGTATAATTAATATAAAATTATAGTAATAATAGGAGGCATAAAAAAGTGATAAAAATGAGAAATATCTTATTCACAATTTTAATAGTTATTTTATTTGCAGCAAATTTAGGATTTTCAGCAGAACTACCCAGAGTAGCAGTGATCGGATTTGACTCAACTGCCCCGGATTACATCTGGCATATTAATTCAGAATTGTCTAAAGCCGCTACAGATTTAATGATAAATGCCCTGATAAAGACCGAGCGCTTTCGGGTATTCGAAAGGATTAAGTTAGATGCTATCCTGGAAGAACAAGATTTTCAGGTTTATTCCGGAAGAGTTGACCCTTCTACCGCGGTTAAAATTGGGAAAATGCTCGGTGTAGATTTAATAGTTACAGGAAGTGTGACCAGTATAATTTACCAGAAATCAGGGGGAATTAAATTAGGACCCGTAAGTCTAAAAAAATCAGCTGCTTCAGCAACGATAACCATAAGGGCTATAAATGTGACCACTGGAGAAATTATTTTTTCTGAAGTAAAAAAGGGAACTACTTCCAAATCCGGAGTATCCATTCGTGTTCCTGTTGCTGGAGGGTTGGGGTTATCTTCTGAATCGGTGGCAGATATTTTCTCTGCTATAGAAGATGTCTGTCAGCAAGCTGCAGTAGAATTTGCGGCAAAGATGGATAGTAGAGCAATAGTAGTCTCTTCCTTGTCCTTAGAAGGATATGTAGTAAAAGTAGAATCAACTTCAAGTGGGGAAATAACTCAAGTGTATATAAATCTGGGGGAAAATTCTGGCATTACGGTAGGAGATGAAATAAAAATATCCCAGGAAGGAGAAGTCATATTAGATCCTAAAACTCAAGAAGTTCTGGATAGAGAGTTAATTTTAGTAGCTCAGGCAAGGATAATCCAAGTCAAAGAAAATATTTCTATAGCCCTGGTTACTACTAAATTCTCTAATCTATCCATAATGCCCACTGACATTGTAGAAGTTATAAGATAAAGATGAAAAAGATAAAAGAGTTTCTTGAAAACAAGAAAAGTAAATAATATGACGAAAAAGTTAAATATGCAAATCAAATATCCTGAGATTGGAATCTGTGGCCTTTCTTGCAGACTTTGCCCCCGTTACCACACCGAAAGTAAAAGCAGATGCGAAGGTTGTAAAAGCGAATTTAGAATGTCTGCTGGATGTCCTTTTATCACTTGTGCGATAAAGAAAAAAGGGATTGAATTTTGCTGGCAATGTAAAGAAAATGAAACTTGTGAAAAATGGAGAAAGCATAGAGAATTTAGCAAACGGGTTGATTCTTTCAAATGTTATCAGAAGTTGGAAAATGACATTGCTTTCATTCAAAAGAATGGAGTTAATGAGTTTGAAAAGGTACAAAAAACCAGAGAGAACTTATTAAAAAAGATGTTACAAGAATTTAATGAAGGACGTTCCAAAAGTTATTATTGTGTTGCCGCAACAGTTTTAGAGATTGAAGAATTAGAGGAGACATTGAATAAAGCGAAGAAGGATTCCTTTGGACTGGAGGTTAAAGAGAGATCTGAAATTTTCCATTCGATATTGGATGAAATTGCTGAGAGAAAGAATTATTATTTAAAATTAAGAAAATGAAGAAAAAAGATAATTTAATTAGGAGTAAATATGAAAAATTTAATGGAGTGGATACAGGAAACTATCGGTTTGAGCCCCGAGGTACAGATTAAAATATTTGCTTCTTTGGTTGTTGCCTTGGTTTTATGGATTCTTTACTATTTGATTATAAAGATAGTATGGCGCCGGACTGAAAATGTACGTACTCGTTATACCTGGAGGAAGACTTCTGGCTATGTAGTAATTGTTTTGGGTTTGTTTTTAATAGGGCGTCTGTTGTTTAGCGGTTTTCAATCTATAGCTACTTACCTGGGTTTATTGTCAGCCGGTATAGCCATTGCTTTAAAAGATGTAGTTTCAAATTTCGCAGGCTGGCTTTTTATTATAAGCCGGAGACCTTTTTCTGTGGGAGACCGGATTCAGATTGCGAATTATGCCGGGGATGTTATCGATACCCGGGTTTTCCAATTTACTCTTTTGGAAATCGGTAATTGGGTGAATGCCGACCAGAGTACCGGTCGAATTATCCATATTCCTAACGGCATTGTGTTAAGTGAGGCGCTGGCAAATTATAGCAAAGGATTCCAGTATATCTGGAATGAAATTCCGGTCCTGATAACTTTCGAAAGCAATTGGAAAAAAGCCAAAAAAATATTACAAAAAATTGCTGATAAGGATGCTGAACAATTAAGCAAAGCAGCTGAGAAGAGAGTAAAAGAAGCCAGTAAAAAATTTATGATATTATATTCCAGACTTACCCCCATTGTTTATACCAGCGTGCAGGATAGCGGAGTCTTGTTGACAATACGTTATCTTTGTGAACCTCAACGCCGTCGAGACAGCGGGCAGGCAATTTGGGAAGATGTTTTAAAAGAATTTGCCCAGCGAGCTGACATAGATTTTGCTTATTCTACCCAGCGTTTCTACGACCACCGCTTAGAGGGTGAAAGGAGAGCTAAAGATATTGCTAGAGAGAGGGATGTAAAAGAGGCAAAGATTAAAATAGAAGGTTAAATTGATTAATGAATTAATAATTCAAAATAATATGAAAAAGAAAAGGAGTGTTATTTGTATGCAGTTACAATTGATTGTGGCTATTATTATAGCTATTCTGGCTGTTGTTTTTGCCCTTCAGAATGCAGTCCCAATAGCGGTAAGTTTTTTGACCTGGAGATTTGAAAGCTCATTAGCGCTGATACTTTTGATTACTCTTGCTTTGGGGATTCTGATGAGTTTGTTAGTGTCAGTTCCATCTGTGATAAGAAAAATGAAGATAATTTCCAGTCAAAAGAAGAAAATCCAGAAGCTGGAAATCAGCCTACAAAAAGAGGCTGGAAGCAAAATAAGAGAGGAAATTGAAAGCGAAGAACCAGAACTGCCTTTATAATAACTACCCCATTTTCCCCTAAATCAATCATTGTTTTTTTAAATGAAAAGAAGGAGTTGTAATTTTTTAAAGTATTTAAGGAGTGAATTATGAGGAAAAATAAAGTAAAAGAGAAACTCCTAAAAGGAGAACCAGTATTAGGAATTTGGCAGGGTATTAATTCAATAGAAGCAGTTGATAATCTGGAAGAAATCCCCAAGCTCGAAGAGATAGATGTAGTTTTTATTGGAGCTGCTGATTTATCCCAATCATTAGGTTTTCCCGGAGAATATAATAATACGATAGTAAAAAATACCATAAAAGAGGCAATTAAAAAGATAGTAAATTCGGGTACAAGCAGCTGGCGCAGTAACTTCATCACCTGATTCGATAAAATACTGAATTGAATTAGGGGTAAAGTTTATTACCTGTCACCAAACCATGATTTTATCGGAAGCATTAGGTAATTTTGTAAATAGCTTTAATAAAGTTGTTCATAATTATTTTTCTTGCAAATACTGATTGATCTTGTTATAATTCATAATTAAAAATGATTTTAATCTTATTAGAGAATCCTGCCAGAGGACCGTCCCCTGGCAGGATTCTCTAGGAGGCCTATTTTTATGCTGGTAAATTCCGTTCTGGACGCAATAGGAAATGTCCCTTTAATTCAATTAAAGAAGATGTCTTCGGGAAATGTATTTGTAAAAGCTGAATATCTAAATCCCGGGGGGAGCATTAAAGATAGAGTAGCCAAATACATTATCGAAATAGCGGAAAAAGAAGGGAAGCTTAAGCCGGAGATGACCATTATT
>JAHIPR010000347.1 GCA_018903015.1 bacterium | reverse complement strand
TCTGGCTGGGCAGAACAATCTCCTGATGATTGGTGGGAGGCCACTGTAAAAGTAATAAAGGAAACAGTATCTCATAATCCTATTGACTCTAAGCAGATTAAAGGAATAAGCCTATCCGGGCAAATGCACAGTTCAGTATTCCTTGATGAAAAGGTGGAGGTTATTAGACCGGCCATCCTCTGGAGTGATACCCGTACCTCAGAACAATGTAAAGAGATTTATACTATAGCAGGAGGATTGGATCAGCTAATCCATTATGTTTCTAATCCCGCCCTGGAGGGATTTACTGCTCCCAAGATATTGTGGTTAAAAGAAAATGAACCGGAAAATTATAAGAAGGTTAAACATATCCTTCTACCCAAAGATTATATCCGCTATAAATTGACCGATGAGCTGTTTACCGAAGTATCTGATGCTGCCGGTACTCTATTGTTTGATGTGATAAAAAAGAGATGGTCTACCGGCTTATTGGAAAAACTGGAAATTAACCAAGACTTACTCCCTCCGGTGCTTAATTCATTCGATTTAGCTGGTAGGATAACTAAGCCGATAGCCGAAAAGACCGGCCTTAAATTCGGAACTCCAGTAGTTGCCGGTGGAGCTGATAATGCCTGTGGAGCAGTGGGAAGTGGGATAACAGAAGAAGGAAGGGTAATGGTTAGTATCGGTTCCTCAGGGGTAGTCTTGGCCCAGACTAACAATCCCCAAGCTGATCAAGAAGGGAGGATACATCTATTTAATCATGCCTGCCCAGATAGCTGGTATATGATGGGGGTAACCTTATCAGCAGGTATGTCCTATGAATGGTTACAGAAAAAATTATTTAACCGTAGATTAGATTATACAAAATTAGATCAATTGGCAGAAGAGATAGAGCCTGGTAGTGAAGGATTGATCTTCTTACCTTATCTTTACGGAGAAAGGACTCCCCATAATGATGCTAATGCTCGCGGTGTATATTTTGGTATATCCGGAAAACATGACCAAAGACATTTTGTAAGAAGTGTCTTAGAAGGTGTAACTTTTGCCCTAAAAGATTCTCTGGAATTAATTAAAGATAAAGGGGTTAAGATTAAAGAGATAAGGGCTATCGGAGGGGGAGCAAAGAGCAGGATATGGCAGCAGATATTGGCTGATATCTTAGGTGAAGAGATAAATCTATTAAATGTAGAGGAAGGACCCGCCTTTGGAGCTGCTTTGATTGCCGGAGTAGGTGTTGATGTATATAGTAGTTTTGCAGAAGCAGTGAATAGAATTATTAAAATTAAAAAGACTATCGTTCCCAGGATTCAAGATACAGAAAAATATAGCAATTATTATAAATTATACAAGAAACTATATTATAGTTTAGAAGAAGATTTTAAAAAAATAAAAAATTTAACCAGTTCTATCTGATTTACTTTCCTTTTATATCATTCCTCTCCCCATATGTCATTCCCACGAAAACCGAAATTCATCCTTCTGTCATTGCTTTCGAAGAAGGCGTGGCAATCTCATCTTTAAAATATTATTTCAAAAAAATGGGGACAAGTACCCATTTTGTTTTATCATATCGAGTATGGAGATTGATAAAAATGTGAAGTTGTGAAGCCCCAAAGATGCTATAATATCTATTATAAAGAAATACTATTTATTGCAAAGTGAGAGGTAAAAAATGATAAGGGAAAAATGATAATAGTAATGATTATTCTTAAAGTCATTGGCTTCATTATTGGAGCATATGCTGTCTTTATGTTGATCGTGGCCATTATCCCCGGCTTCTCGGTTCCACAAAGCAACCCTTGGAAAAAGCCAAGCAAATGCCCAAGGAGGTGGACGCAAAACCATCTTGGTCAAGAAAAGATGTGATTTTTAAAGTCAAAGGAACGTCATTGAGCGCATGGCTCTATCTACCTGAGAATTTGTCTGTTCCGGTTCCTTGCATCATTATGGGACATGGTTTAGGGGGTACCAAGGCTATGGGTCTGGAATCTTATGCTATTCGTTTTCAGGAAGCTGGCTTTGCAGTACTCGCATTCGATTACCGACATCTTGGCAAAAGCGAAGGTGAACCCAGGCAGCTGACATGGATCCCCTACCAATTAGAAGATTATACAGCTGCAGTTAATTACGCACGAAGTCTCAAGGAGATTGATTCGGCAAGAATCGCCCTATGGGGCACTTCTTTAAGTGGCGGGCACGTCATTGTGATTGCGGCAAGGGACAACAAGATTACCTGTGTATCCGCGCAATGTCCGTTATTAAGTGGTAGTGCGGGAGGAATGAATCTGCTTAAAAGAGTAGGCATTTGGTATATACTCCGGATGTCCTTTGGCCACGCACTGCGTGATCTGGTCAGATCCTGGCTCGGTCTCTCGCCCCACAAGATACCTCTTGTAGGAAAACCAGGCAGCATTGCCGTGATGGCTGATTCAGATGCTTGGGACACTTTTAGCAAGCTTGTGCCGGATGATTTCATCAACGAAGCCTGCGCTCGTATCATTATTCGGATGGATAAATATGAGCCAGTCAAATACGCTGCCAGAGTGCGTTGCCCAGTCCTGCTTCAGGTATGTGACAATGACATTTCACTTCCAATGCGCGTAGTTGAAAAAGCCGTGAAGCAACTGATTGATGTATTTGAAACGATCTAGTTCATTCTCATTCTAAACATGCCCTGGACTGTCAAGGGGACGGTATTTCTATTTCACGAGGTTCTGTGATTAAAGCAAAAACAAGGATAAATAAGAATTAATAGAGACGGAAAACTATATTCTTTGTCATCGCCTATGCAATATACAAAGACGTAAAGGGAGACAAGGGGACAAGTTATTTGTCCCTCCCAGTGCAGTTAATTTTTCTGCCCTCGATGCTTTTGGGCGGAATGATGGTGCCCTATAGTTTGTTGCCTGAGGCAATGGGTAAAATCGCTCAGCTCTTGCCAGTCACCCATGCTATGAACGCCTTTAGGGGGTTGGCTCAGAATTTGACTGCCGATTTTAATCCACTGGATTCGCTTCTTATCCTACTAGCAAGTGGGGTATTGGCTTTTGAATTAGCCCTCTATCTTTTTAATTGGGACAGGCGCAATACCACTTAACGTGGGCATCCTCTGTTGGCATTACTGGTCTTGTTACCTTATGTTATCGGGATACTTCTGTAATAATGTACTTTTTAAATATCTTAATTAACTAAAAAATGGGGTAGGTAAAACTACCGGCGCTATAGAGCCCTTTATTAAAATACTATAGGATTTTTTATTTTAAAAGAAGGATTTTTGAAAGATTTATCGTAATATTTATTTAGAAGAAGTATTGAGACCTACCCCCTGTTAATTCAATAATAAATACGTTGCACCCTAACCTAATATGTTTATAAGATATATTTTATTTTTAACATAATCAGCTGATCTAAAAGATTACCCCTAGATTGTGAGTTAGTACAATCTCCTTGTTTTTAGTTTAGTATAGCTGATATATTTTTAGAAAATAATTATACTGGATAGAAAAAAATCTAAATATCCAGGAAAGGAGGAGTGAAAAATGAATACTTACTTTATGTTTGGAAAATATTCCGCTGAGTCTATAAAGGGAATAAGTGCTGAACGCACGAAAAAGGCTAATGATATTATTTTAAAACTTGGTGGTAAGATAGTTGCTCAATATGCACTACTAGGGGATAAGGATCTAGTTTTTATTGTGAATTTGCCGGGCGTAGAAGAGGTAATCCAAGCTTCCACAAATTTGCATAAGCTAACCGCTATTTCCTTTTCTTCCGTCCCAGCTATAACTATAGAAAAATTCGATAAAATTCTGGCCTAAAAATATTAATGTAATCTATCGAAAGATATGACTTTTGCAAAGCTAATCAGAATTATACAATGGAACAGAGAACCGTTGTCCCCTGTTTTAGTCCGAGGGTTGTAGGTTCGAATCCTACCCGGGGAGCCAGTTTTCATTTTGGCCGCATTCGGCTATCATATAGAAGGGTGAACGCAAAGAAAATAAAAGCTTTCGCCCAGAAAGCAAAGGGTTCTGAAGTAATAAATTTATCAGAGCCCTTTTTTCTTTCACTTCAGAACTTTCAAATATTTCCAGAGCTCGATTAGCTAAATTAAGAATTTTAGGAGCGGTTATATAAAAATTTTCATCTGCTTTGGTATGATCTTCGATTTGAATTAAAATATCCCTTTGTTTTTCTTTGTATTCTTTTAACTTTTTTTGATAGAGGTCTTCTGATATAAATCCATCAAGTTTAT
>JAHIPR010000346.1 GCA_018903015.1 bacterium | reverse complement strand
TCCGTGGTAAATTACGTATATGTTTTACGGATAAAATAAGCTGTCGAAGGCAATTTGGGGAAACCTTTAATTTTCCTTTTGTTCGCTATTGGGCGATGTACTGTCCGAAGTTTCATGCTCATCATACAACCACTTTCTCAATATCTCAGCTTTGTCTATCCTACCCAACTTTAGATATGCCTGATACTCATATTCCAGAGAAAGTACGGGCACTTGCATTCTCTCAACCTCTACAACCCGCTTATGCTGCTCTAAATCTACAGGGTTCTCCCAACTTCCGTCTTCAAGAGACTTCTGAATGTCTCCCATAACTTCCACCTTGATTCCATCGATCATCAATTCACCAAAGTATGAACGAATTCTCTCTGTAGAAGAGAATGTGACTCTTTTGGTCGTAAACTCGGAAAAGTGGCGCTCTATCTCATAGGCTCCCCTCTTATCAGTTTGAATGTCAATGTCATTGGGTTCTACAGGCACACCTTGAAGTGCAAAACCAAGACTACCAGTAACCACCCAGTTCACACAGGTGTTATTCAGCCGGGCATTTATCTTGCGAAGAACCTTAAGATAAGCAATATCATGCCAATTATTTTCCATTCTGATTCCCCTCTGTCTACATTGTTAGATTTCAGATAATGTCAGAGTGTGTGAATTCCTGCAAAGCAGGATTTGGACAAAAGCCGAAATCATGAAGCCAGATACGCTCTGTTAAGCGATGGAACTACAAACGTTTTCATTTCCCCTTTAATCGAAAGATATAAACAAACTTCCCTTTTTCAGTCGGAAGAATGTATTGTAAAATTCGCTCAACTTCGTCCTTCGTTACTCCATTTGCAACGGTAGCCCACAGCCAAGCTACCAATTACTTTACCCCTTGATACGTTCCCGTTCTATGCAATCCGGACATCGTTTGGGTGGGTTAAATTCCTGTTTTTTGTACCACTTCTGTTCACTGGCAGTAAATAAAAATATTTTACCACAAAGTATGCACTTTATCTTAATATCCTCCAACACAGGATATCTCCGTGATTCAGCGATGCCTAACTCATCTTTGTGCGCAAGTAAACGACTCGTCTTGAAAGAGGTCCAGAGAACGTCAATGGGTGAATTGAAAAATATCTTCTCTTGGTAGTTAAAATCAGAATGGACCCTTAGGTGAGGTGGCTGACCACATCCCGGAACGGAACAGTCAACTGATTGCCCCGGGCACTTTCTACCATGGCAGATCCTGCCTATGAGTGATACATTCTCATCAAAGAGAAAAACTTCCCAGCCATGATAGTGCCTGCTCATCTGTCGGGCGTACTTTGCTATAGCTGCAATCTCCTTTAGATTACGGATAATGATGACCATATCAAGATCATTGGGATAAAGATCATCACCAGCCACAGAACCTATTATGGCAATTTCGAAAGGACTGGATAGCTTATGTGTTTTTTCAGCAAACTCATTAGCAGCAACTCTGAGAATTTCATTCTTACTCATCTTCTTTGCCTTATTAACCTATTAGTTAACATGGTGTCTAATAGGAAGATGTCATAGGGGCATCCCCTATCGCTTCTATTTTTACAACGCATTGTTATATCTACGCCTGAGCTCCTCATCGGAGACGAGCGGATGGCTTATTGCCTCGAGAGTCTCTTCATTCATCCTCCCTTTTTTAATGAGTTCATGGCCTGCTCTTTTCACCGCATTCAGTACGGCTTCCCCATCTTTGGTCAATTTCCCCTTCTCCTTCATTAAAAAGGCGTGGGGTCTGAGCACTGCACCGGCGAATTCCACACTTGCATCTTTAGCAAGCTCTTCGGTGATGCGCACTACCGTTTCAAAGTTCGCTTTCTCCAACCATCCACCGGTAGATACAAGCACGATTTTCCGAATCTTAACCTGTTTATGGAATCTGGCTCGTGTACGTCCCTCGCGATTCTCAAGGAGGGGATCAATTAAGGGACATAGCCTGTTGATGAAATTCTGCATCTCACCTGGTAGTGGGATATAAATCGGAGTGGCTAAGGTAAGGATATCCGCCTCCCTAAGTTGAGGATAGAGCAGCTGCATATCATCCTTGATGCAGCATTCTCCGGCTTTCTTATACCAGCAGTACATCTCGCCACAAGTGCAGGGCTTTACTTTAAGACGTCTGGCATAGAATAGCTCGACCTCGGCTCCGGCATCCATCATTCCATGAATGAAGGGAGTAAGTATTAGAGCGGTATACCCCTTTTCCATTCGAGGGCTGCCATTTATAGCAATTACCTTCATCGTAACATCCTCCTTTGTAATAAATATTAATTTAGTACTGACCTTCCTTATTAACCTCTTATATTTTTAAGGACATGGAAATAAATACTTAGGACTTTTATATTAAATTCGACTTTTGATATTAAATACCCTTTTTTTTGAAATAATATTTTAAAATAGTATAATCAAAAATGCGTCTTAGATATAGTTCATCAATATTTTTAATTAAACTGCTCATTTAACTCATCATTATCTCAATTAGGGAGGTGATTCTATGGTTAAATTCTCACTCTTCATCTTAGGGAGAAAAGGGATGGTTCTATTTTTTTAAACGTGTCAAGGGGATGGTTGTTAATGCTCAGTAATTAAGTAACTTATTTAATATAATCATACCATAAAAGTGAGTATTCACCTTAAATCAAAGAAAGCTTCTTTACTTATACTATACTCCCAATTTAAAAAATTTACTTATTATATATTAAATAATAAACCTAGACACTCTTTCAGCCCGTCTTTTAGAAATTCTTTTAATCACTAAATACAGCAAGAAATTATATAATAAACAATAAAATGGGTTAGAGAAAATAACTCCAAATATGCTACTGAGTATTAAATAAACTGCCTTTACCTTAATCAAAGAAGTTTTTTGGATTTTTGCTACGATCCCCAAAAAGAAGACCAGACAGTACTAAAGTAAGACATGTGGGTAATGCAATAAACCAGGTTACTCCCTTGTATTTATGCATAATTTAATTGTATTTCTATTTCTAATACTACATATACTTCAAAAATCCTTCTTTTTCTATGAAAATATTTATAAAATAAAAAAAGCCCTTCAGCAAAATACCTGAAAGGCTTTAGTATTATAGATTTGGTGGAAGTAATTAGACGATTTTCCGCAACTTTTTCTGTGAATTTCAAAAATGATACGATGTATCATTAAGAAGCAATCATTATTAAACGATTAATGGGACCCATATTTCAGAAAAATTAATAACCCAATGCAATATATAATTATTAATTGTTTCTTAGTTCTGTGCTATAGATAAAACTATAGAATTAATTATAGCTTTGATGCATTAATTAATGTTAATTTGTAGAGCACGTAGTTCTAAATTTTATGGATTAGAAATCAGTTTAAATTTATAACGATCTTCATGACCTTGGGGAATGGGTTCCCAGACTGTTCCATAGATAGAACTTTTACATCTACATTTTATTTTCCTCACAAAGTAATGAAAGCCAATCAAATTGCACGAATATACCAAAACCCTATTTGCTTAGCGAGAGAATATGAAGAGATGATTGATAATGGACAAGTGAAAAACCAGTCTGACCTGGCCCACAAACTAGGTATCTCTAGAGTACGTATTTGCCAATTTTAAACTTATTAAAACTCGATTCCTTGATTGTTCAAGAATTAGAAAAACTTGGTGATCCACTTAAATCGAAAATTATAACCGAACGCATGTTGCGACCACATCTTAATAAATCCTTCAGAAAACAAAAAGAACTTCTTTATACTTTAAAAACTCTTTTTAAAGTATAATAAGGGATAATTTTTCTAAATACTTTATAATGACTTGTGAAAATCAAGAGAAACTTAACGAATGCTTTCATAATCTATTTGCGACGCTATTTTAGAAAATACTATCTGCCATAATTGGTTTCTGTGTGCCCTGAAGGCTCCTGCACAGGT
>JAHIPR010000345.1 GCA_018903015.1 bacterium | reverse complement strand
TGTAGGATCCATATCAGCAGTCAATTTATATGATACAGTTAAAACTATTGTGGAATCGGGTACAAAAATGAAAGTCTCAGTAATTTCGGTTTACGATACCTGGAGTACAGGACCCCTAAGAGTGAGGATGGAAGCCAAACCTATTCTCAATCTTTAATAATATTATTACAGACCAAAAAGTAAACAAAAGACTAATGTAGGTGCACGATACAAAATATTTCTTGACATTTCAATACATTAACAATTATAATAAAATAAAAGCAACAAAAATATAATATTGTAACCGATTATTTGTACAAAAAGTACCATATAAAATATGAACTTGAGGAAATATCGAAAATTTTTTAAATTATTTTCAAAAAAAAGAAGGATTTTTAAACATCGATGTAGTATATGTATTTAATAAGAAATAATGATTTACAGATATATCATCTCAGATTGGTTAAAGTAGGGAGAAAGGAGGTGAAAAAAATTCTTGGACCTGCTTTAATTCAAGTAAAGATGATATAAAAACCAGTTAGCAATCCAAAAAGAGAAAATATGAATGAGGGAACTTAGGATACTCAATTAATAGATTCTCCTTAAAAGAAAGCTGGCTGGAAATATAAAAAACCAAGGAGAAAAAAATGAAAAAATTAGTATTAGTATTAGTATTAGTATTAGTATTAGTATTAGCACTCCCAGTACTTGCTAATCCTTTTGTAGATGTTCCTTTAAACCACTGGGCATATGATTCAGTTCAAAGCTTAGCCGCAAAGGGTGTTATTGTAGGTTATCCTGATGGTACCTTTGGTGGTGGAAGAACTATGACTCGTTACGAATTTGCTGAAGCAACAGCTAAAGCATTGGCCTATGTAGAAGGTATGGACTTTGCTTCCGCTGAAGATGTAGCAATATTAGAGAAATTAGCTATTGAATTTGCTGACGAATTAGCCAGCTTAGGAGTAACCGTTGCTGACTTAGAGGCTGCTTTAGGTGCAAACAGTGAAGCAATCGCTGCCTTAGAGACAACCGTAGCCAAACTAGATACCTTCTTTGAACCAGTTGTAATAAGTGGTACATTTACAGCAGATTACACAAAAGTTGTAGTTCCAATGACAGTTGCTACTTTGAGTGATGAAACAGAAATAAATATTGTCGCTACCATTAATGATGCAACTACTGCTGGAATTACCGTAACTGCTACAGATGTTCTTTCCGGAGCACCTGCTTATGCAGTAGCCTGGAGTGGTTTCTTTATTGACTATCAAGGCGCAGATTTACAACTGAGAGTAGGAAATGTTGAACCAGCTACTATCGGATTAGGATTAGTTTTCGACTCTGATGACTTTGACGGATTCTTGGCTACCTGGGTTTGGGATACAGAGAACGATCTTGGTGACTGGACTCTATTTGGAGACGTAGAAGATTACTATACTGCAAACATTGGCTTTGCTCTTGGTGACGAAGATGAAGTAACAGTTGGGATTACCGGTTCTTATGATGTATTGGCTGTTGGTTATGCCGGTAGTGCAGATGTAGCATTCGCTTTGGGTGATGCAGATGAAACAGCTATAGCTGTTGAAGCCGGTGTATTCTACGGCACTACATTAACCTATGCAGGAGCATTAACTATTGATACTGCATTAGATGATCTTGCTTTATCAATTGATGCCCATTACGTAACTGCTGGATTTGTTCCAACTATGAGCGCTTTTACTGCTGACACATTTGGCGGAGGCGTATCAGCTTCTTATCCATTAACTGATGAACTTGGTGCAACATTAAGCTGGACCTACGATATGGATACAGCTATGGCAGTTCAAACTCACGAGGTAGAAGTTGATTTACTCTACACAGTTGATGCAGATACAGAAGAAACTGCAGGATTAACTGTTGGCTACGATATATTAACTGCTATTGCTACCATAGGTGCTAACTACATGAACTATCCATTTGCTGATGATTTTGTCTTAAGCGGTAAAGTTGCTTATGATTATCCTGCCGCTACCTATGCCGGTGTAGCTACTTTAGAGTATGCTTTAGCTACAGATATGGCTCTTACTGTTGAAGGAAGGGTAGATAGCGATGGTGCTGCCTTCTGGAGTGCTGAAGCTCAATTGGTGTATACATTAGATACGAATACAGCTTTAACTGTTGGTTTTGAGATGAATGATTGGGATGATGATATCAATGATTATGATGATATGGTCATTTCCGGCACCGCTGGTACTTTAACTGCAGGACTCGAAGTAACCTTCTAATTGTAAAAAAAGCTTAGTAAAATTCAACAATAACCCCCGGAATTTTTCCGGGGGTTATTTTTTTTGGAAAATATTTGCAGAAATTAGAGAATAATATTATAATCTAATTAGTTATTTGGTTAGATAGTTACTTAGTTAATTAGTTCGCAAATAAATTACAAATAAATTAAATAACTATTAAACCAACTAACTAATTAACTAGCTAACTAATAAAAAGGCAGGTGTTCTTAAATGATATTTAAAAAAGTATTTTCTCTTATTTTAATAACAACTTTTATCTTTACTTCAGTTTTAGCTCAATTTTCCTGGGCTGCAGAGATCTCTCAGGCGACCTTATTGCAGGATTTATCCCAGATAGAAATAACTATCTATGGAGTAACCCAGGAAAAACCTTTGGTTGAGCGGGTAGAATATTTAGAAACAGAATTAGTGGGTCGAACTCTCCCCGGAACAATTACTAACAGAGCAAAGCAATTAAAAGAATTTATAATTTCAGGAACTCCTGAGGATCTTTCATTAATATTTAAGATTAATACTTCTCAATGGATATTAGAAGAAAAAATTACTTCTGAGCCTTTAATTGTAAGGATAGAAAATTTAGAAAATATGTTATTCGGTAAAACATCGGATGATGTTTTAGCCATGAGAGCAGAAAGTATTTTTAGTGTTTGTTTTAAAGAGGGTAAACCGCAAGTAGAAGACGTGCTAATTCCTGCGGGAACTCTGGTGCCTATTCGTTTTTTGAGTACCCTAAATTCTAAAAACAATAAAACAGGCGAAACATTTGATTTTCAAAT
>JAHIPR010000049.1 GCA_018903015.1 bacterium | reverse complement strand
TTAGGAGCGGCTGATTTATTCGCTATGTTCAATGATACTCCTGAAGCCAGAGCCTTTATGGAATA
The DNA here is from genome assembly GCA_018903015.1 of bacterium. Next base: position 8,838 of record JAHIPR010000049.1, on the reverse strand, counting down.
TATTGTTTCTCCTGAGGCTCAGGAAATATGGGTTGGTGAATTAGGGAAACTCTCTGCTAACAAACGAATAAATCCTTCTGCCTATCCTGATGATTTGACCCGTAAAGCTGCTAAAATCTTGAGTGAAGCTTCAACATTTCGTTTTGATGGTTCTGATTTAATGCCATCAGCAGTTGGCGCCGGCTCTTTCTGGACCGGAATATTAGATTATGTAAGTGGTATACCATTAATAAAAGTATTAATGACTATTGAAACTACTGCTTTGGATGCTTATCGGAAATAGCAGGATTAGATCTGTCATTGCGAGGGGAGCACTCAAGTAATATTGAGTGCTCCCCGTGGCAATCTCGGATTGAGATTGCTTCCCCTGCTTTCGCTGGGCCTGCCCTCATGAAAATGGGGGGCAGGCTTGCGTTGCTCCTCCAATGACAAAATCTGATGATTACAGTAAAATATTTTTTATATTGATATTTAGAAAGGAAAGAAGTTTGTGATACATACAAAAAAAATTACCCCATGGTTGTATATATCCCCGGCAGTATTTCTCTTATTCTTTTTTTTAGTATATCCTTCAGTTAATACGGTGTATATTTCCTTTTATAATTATAATTCGGAGATATTTATGGGTATTAAAAATTTTCTCTATTGCTTTAGCAATGAGATTATGCTTAATTCTTTTCGAAATAATGCCCTATGGGTAATACTATTTGTTCCCCTGACGGTATCTTTAGGGTTAATTATAGCAGTATTGGCAGATCGAGTTAAATATGAATCGATTGTGAAATCAATAATATTTATGCCCATGGCTATTTCCTTCGTGGGTGCGGGAGTAATTTGGAAATTTGTTTATGCTTATAGGCCGGTTTCAGCTGCTCAAACTGGTATTCTTAATGCGATTTGTTCATTTTTTAATTTAGACCCTTTACCTTGGTTGATTATTAGACCCTGGCTTAATAATTTTTGTTTAATTATGGTAGGGGTATGGATATGGACCGGATTTTGTATGGTGATATTATCCGCGAGTTATAAAGGTATACCCCGCGAACTACTGGAAGCAGCTCGGGTAGATGGTGCCACCGAATTTAAAATATTCTGGAAAGTTATTTTGCCTTTGATGAAACCTACCCTTGCAGTAGTAGCTACCACTATGACTATTAATGTTCTTAAAGTATTTGATATTGTCTATGTGATGACCAATGGAAATTATAATACCGAGGTTGTTGCCAACCGGATGTATAAAGAGATGTTTATTTTTAGAAATTATGGCCGGGCGAGTGCAATTGCAGTTATATTATTAATGCTTATTATTCCTATGATAATTATCAATATTCAGCGGTTCAGGGAGCAGGAGGCTATAAGATGATAAAAAAGTTAGTTTCGATGTTTTCACATGGGCCGCTTCATTTAGTAATAATTATAGTAGCTTTTATCTGGATACTCCCAAGTGTTGGTCTATTGATAACTTCTTTTCGATCTTCTGCCGATGTAGCAGCATCTGGCTGGTGGACTGTTTTTGAGCACCCTTTTAATTTTACCCGTTACACTCTGGAAAATTACCAAGAAGTCATTCTTAAGATTGGTATAGGAAAGGCCTTCTTAAATACTTTACTGATTACTATCCCTGCTACTATTATTCCAATATTAATTGCTTCTTTTGCAGCCTACGCCTTTGCCTGGATGGAGTTCCCCGGGCGAAGATTTTTATTTGTAATTTTAGTTGGTTTGTTAGTAGTTCCTCTACAAATGACTTTGATACCGGTCCTGCGAATTTTTAATAAATTGGGAATAGCCGGTACTTTTCCCGGGATATGGTTTGCTCACACTGGTTACGGTCTCCCTCTTGTAATATATTTATTGTATAATTTTATCTCCGGATTGCCGAGCGAATTGTTTGATTCTTCTTCAATAGATGGAGCCACCCCTTTTCAGATATTCACCAGGATGGTAATACCGCTATCTTTGCCAGCTCTTGCATCCGTTACTATCTTTCAGTTCTTATGGGTTTGGAATGATCTTTTAGTAGCCCTGGTCTATTTAGGAGGAACGCCTGATGTGGCTCCGCTTACTGTGCGTATAAGCGCTTTGGTAGGTTCTTATGGACAGGATTGGGAACTGCTTACTGCCGCTGCCTTTGTCTCTATGGCCCTTCCTTTAGTTCTTTTTTTAGGATTACAACGCTATTTCGTAAAAGGTATTTTAGCCGGGTCAGTAAAGGGATAGAAATTAATTGGACAATTTACTAATTGTCCAATTAATTTAGTTACCCAGTTAACCGGTCTCCCGGTCTGCCAGTCAGTTGTGTAATATGTTACATATTACAAGTAATTTGTTTTTATGAATTAAGAACTATAATCTCATTACTCATTACTTATTACTTATCACTGCTTTTCTATACGCTCTACGCTAAACGCTATCCGCTAGAATACGAGATACGAATAAAATACTTGCAGAATTCATTACAATTTTATAAAATAAGTAATACAAATTTATTGTTAAAATAAAAGCAGAGTAAAAAATTTTCTTCTCACTGTATTTTTTTATTTTATTTAGGAGAAAAATTATGAATGAAGAGAGCTTTAAAAAAGAAATCCTTGATTTTGAAGATAAATATCTTTCTCCCTATGCTGCGAAAAATTGTGAAGCCAGAAGAGAGCGCGAGATATTTCATCCCTTTAGAGGTCCTTATTCAAGAGACCGGGATCATATATTATATAGCGGTTCATTTCACAGATACATAGGGAAGACTCAGGTTATATATTTTGCCGCAAGTTTTGACGAACAGTTGTCTAATCGGAGTATTCATACTTTACAGGTTTCTCAGATAGCTCGAACCATAGGGAAGGCTTTAAAGTTAAATCTTGATCTTATTGAGGCCATTGCCCTTGGTCATGATTTAGGGCATGCCCCCTTTGGCCATGATGGAGAGGAAATTCTTCAGGAAATTTGCCAACAAAGAAAAATTGGCATATTTTTTCATAATATTCATAGCCTTAGAATAGTCGATAAACTTGCCGATGCCTGTAAAGGAATGAACTTAACCTTTCAAGTAAGAGATGGAATTCTCTCTCATGATGGTGAGGTTAACGAGAAATATCTAAAACCGGACAGAGATAAAACCGAAGCTGATTTAATGGGCTATTGCCAGAAAAAGTCCCGGGAGAGAGAGGTGCAAATAGTGCCGGTAACTTTGGAAGGGTGTGTAGTCCGGATGTCAGATGCTATCTCCTATGTAGGGCAAGATTTCGAAGATGCGATACGAATAGGTATTTTAAAAAAGAGTGAATTACCAGAAGAGATTAAGAGAGAATTAGGGGGAAGCAATGCAGACATTATAAATTCCCTGGTGACTGATATCATAATTAATTCTTATAATCGCGATGAGATAATTTATTCATCTGATGTTGCTGAGAAAGTTTTTGAATTGAAACAATTTAATGCGGAAAAGATATATAAAAATCCCAGACTCAAAGCAAAAAAGACGAAATTGAGAGCTTCCTTTAAATATTTGTTTGACAAATTTCTTAATGATATTTACCGAGGTGATGAGGATTCTCTAATTTTTAAAGAATGGATTTTTAATAGGGGTAAAGATAAGGGAACAAATTATGTAAATAGTAATTTACCTGAACAGGTAGTAGTAGACTATATTGCTTCAATGACAGATAGGTATTTTGATAATACTTATATAAAATATAAAAAATAATTTTACTTTTCCCTTCTTGGCGGCGGTGGTGTAGATGGAGCTATCCATCGAGTGGCTGGCCCTGAGCTTTTAGGGAGCATACAGATTTCCTCTGGAGCGCGCCACCAAAATCGCTGTAACCGAGACTGTAAATTTTTTAAAGAGAAATAATTTTGTTAAAAAAGTTGTACTTGTATGTTTTAATAATAGAGTATATGATTGTTATGTAAGTGAATTAAAAAGTATTCAATAAGTATATACTTATTTCATATATAATGTATAATAATAGACAATACATTGTGCCCCTGAATCCTAATTTCTTTAACGCAATACGCGATACGATACACTAGCGACCATTCACTATTCACTAACGGCTAATTTAATTCTATCATTGCTTAAGTATGATAAATTTTATTGCAAGGGGATATTAGAAATCTTGCCAAATAAAAAATATTACTATCATTCTTATTACCATACTTATTCCCACAAAAAAAGAAGAGCAAAGAAAATAAAAATAATTATTAGTGGACTATTTATCCTGTTGCTATTTACGGGAACAATTTATTTTAAGATTCTTCCTTTATTTTCTTCAAAACAAAACAGTGATTCTCTTCCTACTTCAGAAGAAATTTTGAAATCAGCAGAAGAGGAGGCGGAAAAGGTTCCTGAGATAGCTACAGAAGAAATATCTTTGCGGGAAGAAATAGATAAAGAGAGAGAAGAAGAGAAAGAAGTAATTACCATTAACGGTAATTTGCAGGCTGGAGATACCCTTTATGAATCTTTAATTAAAGAAGGTATTTCTGCAGCTGAGATACTCAGTTTAGAAGAAAAAGTTAAGTCAGTAGTAGATTTTAACTATCTTCCGGTTGGCAGTGAATATTCTTTGAAATATAATCCGGAAGGAAAGATAACAGAATTCATTTATAAGCCCAATCCTATTGATATTTACTGTATAGACATTCTTAACTCTGATTTAGAAGATTTAAAGGTAACCAAAGAAGAAGTATACACAGAAGTTGTTCAGTTTGAAGGGAAGATTAAATATTCTCTTTATGAATCTATGTTAGAGTGTGCTGATTCACCTCAATTAGCACTGCAATTAGCAGAGATATTTGCCTGGCAGATCGACTTTCTTACCGAATGCCGGGAGGGGGATACTTTTAATATTTTGACAGAAAAACAGTATAGAGGAGATTTTTATCGTTGGGGAAAGATACTTGCTGCCGAATACGAAGGGGAACTTCTGAGTAAACATACTGCTATTCTGTTTGAAGACCCCTCCGGGCATATAGATTATTATACCGAAGAAGGAAAATCGTTAAGGAAGGCTTTCTTGCGGGCTCCCTTAAATTATAAATATATCAGTTCTTATTTTTCTAAAAACCGTTTACACCCAATCTTAAGAATTTGGCGTCCTCATCTGGCTATCGATTATGCTGCTCCAAGCGGGACTCCGGTTTCTACTATCGGAGACGGAACGGTAATTTATGTTGGTTGGGATAGTGGTTATGGAAACTACATCAAAATTCGCCATCCCAATAATTATGTAACTGCTTATGGTCACCTTTCTCGTTTTACCAAAGGATTAAAAAATGGCCAGAAGGTAAAACAGGGTGAGATAATAGGCTACGTAGGATCTACTGGCTTGTCTACAGGTCCACATTTAGATTTTTCAATTAGTAAAAATGGAGAAAGGGCGGATTTCTTAAAACTTGAACTTCCCGCTGCTTTTTCAGTTGATCCCCAGTATAGTGCTCAATTTGACGAAGCAAAGAATAGACTACTTAATGATTTAGAAAATAGTAGAGAATTAGATTTAAATATAGGATTAGATAGTCAACAATCCATAAATTTAGAAGGGAAATAATCAGGAAAACAAAATATTACCGATTTCCCCCCATCATAAATCTTCCCTGACCTTTTTGCCATGGCCTGATTTCCATTGCTTTAAAATTATTTTCATCTATTAGTTTACCAATAAGTTTTATTTTTAAAATATAGTTAATGAGCTTGGCTTCATAACGTTTAATCAGAATCGATAAGAAGAGGAATATAGAAAGATATTTATAAGAAATGTAGAATTATGGTATAATGACATATAATTAGAATTTAGAATAAAAATTAAAAGGAGGGATTAAATATGAAAAAGAGATATTTAAAAATGTTTTTAATGTTAAGTTTAGTTATTTGTGGATTGTTATCAGTATTTAGCTTTAGTTTTGCAGCTGGTCAGGGGCAAACTGCCTGGGAAACTCTTTCTCAAGAAGCATCTGATTACTTAGAGATAGCGATAAACAAGATGGAAGAGGCGATTAAAACTTATCAAGGGGCTAATTACCCCAATAAAGAACTGTGGGTTGAAGCGATCGACTATGGTGAAAAATCTATTAAGGCAGACCCTGATTTTATCGAGGCCCATTATCGTCTTGCCCAGATTTATCAATATACTAATTGGTATTACCGAGAGGCGAGAGAGTGGGGGAGATATATTGAGCTTATTCAGAAAAAGGAAGTAATTTCTCCGGAAGCTGAGCAAAAATTAGGTTTTGCTTATTATCGGTTGGGATATGCGGATTATCAGAGGGAAGATTATGATGGCTGTATCCTGTATTTACAGAAAGCGGTTGAGATTGACCCAAAAATGATGGAAGCTCGCTATTGGTTAGGCCGAGTATTCTATGAAATTGGCAGATTGAATGATTCTCTTTCTTCCTGGCGAAAAGTGTTAGAGATTGACCCCTATTATCCCCGGGCTAAATATTTTTATATTAAAGCAGAAAATTCTATAAAATACGGGAAAGAAGCGTATTCTCATTATGAAGCAGGATATAATCTTTATGAACAAAGGTTATTTGAAGAGGCTATATACGAATACCGTCAAGCAGTTAGGTCCAATCCTAATTTTTCTTCGGCTTATTATTGGCTGGGCAGGATTTATTATGAGCGGGGTAATTATCAGGAAGCTGCGAGTAATTGGAAAGAAGTCTTGCGTTTAGAACCGGAAAACACAAAAGCAGAGTATTGGTTAAAGCAGGCGGAAAAACAGGGAGAATAGCGTATAGCGTTTAGCGTAGAGCGGATAGTGAAGAAAAAAGAAAAAGAAAGATAAGGTCGTAAGGTACAAGTAGGGGCAGACCTTGTGTCTGCCCGAAATAAGTAGGGGCAGACCTTGTGTCTGCCCGAAATAAGTAGGGGCAGACCTTGTGTCTGCCCGAAATAAGTAGGGGCAGACCTTGTGTCTGCCCGAAATAAGTAATGTGTCGTAGGGGTTAATTCATCGAACCCGCTTATCTCCGTAGGACAGGCGTCTCGCCTGTCAAAAAACAATACGGGTTGGATAAATCCGACCCCTTGTACACTAAAGCAATACTTTATACGAAAAAGGTTTTGAATTTTGAATTATGGTTTTTCGCTTTAAGCTTTTAATTTGATTGGGAATTAGGGCAAGCATCTTATTAACCCAAAACTATACGCTAAACGCTACCCGCTATACGCTATGTTCTATACTAACAACTAATTTAATTGGTTAATTGCTTTATTTTGCTATTTCTATTAATTAATATATAATAACCATAGAATTATTCAAGTTTATGAAAGTTAAATTTCGTAGAATAACTTACTTTCTAAAATTAAATTATCAAAATTGAATAAAATAATATTTTGATTTTGGATGGATTACGGAGAAAACAAAATGAGGATTGCTTTTTTTACCAATTGTTATAAACCGCTGGTAAATGGAGTTGTGACCAGCATATCTTCATTAAAAGAAGCTTACGAAAGAAAGGGGCATGAGGTTTATATCTTTGCTCCCAGGGTAGAAGATTATATTGACCAAGAGAAAAATGTATTCAGATACAGGTCAGTAAACATAACCAGTGAAGTGAAATATCCTCTCTCCCTACCTTTGTCCTTTAAAGTGAAAAAGGTTATAACCGAATTTAATCCTGATATCGTTCATATTCATCATCCCTTTTTGCTTAGCTCTGCAGCTATAATGTATGGCAAAAAATTAGGTATTCCCAAAATATTAACTCTTCACACTCAATATGAACAATATGCTTATTATGCTTTCCCCATACCAGAAAGAGTTACCCAGAAAGCAATTAAGATGATCATTTCTAATTTAGCCTATAAAATTGATTGTATCACTACTCCGTCTGCATCAATGAAAGAATTAATAGAAGGCTATGGAATTAAAAATAGAATTGAGGTTATTCCTAATGCAATACATTTGATTTCTTTCAGGAAAGATGATGAATTGAAGAAAACAGAAATTAAAAAAAAACACAATCTGAAAGAAGATGATAAAATAATTCTCTTTGTGGGTAGGGTAGCTTCAGAAAAAAGCATAGATAAGATTATAAAATCCTTAGCAATAATTAAAAAGAGAAGCATTAGTAAAGAAAAATTATTAATAGTAGGCAACGGCCCGGCTATGGATGAACTAAAACAGCTTGCTCGAATTTTGAAAGTAGAAGAAGATGTGATATTTGCAGGTGCGGTAAGTTATGAAGAAATTAAGCATTATTACAAGATAGCTTATGTATTTACTATTGCTTCTACCACAGAAACTTTTGGAATAGTAACCATAGAGGCCTTGGCTTCCGGAGTTCCCGTCTTGGCGGTTAAAGCTCCGGGAGCAGTAGATATATTGACAGATGGACTGGACGGGCTGTTGGTTGATAACGATACCGAAAAATTTGCTGATGCCTTAGAAAAAATTATCAGAGAGCCAGGATTAAGGGAAAAGCTCTCTCAGGGAGCATTAAAGACTTCAGAAAAATATAACATTGATACAATTTCTGAAAGAATGTTAAATCTCTATCGGGAAGTAATTGAGATAAAAAAATCTAAAACTAAAGAGAAGAGAAATGTTATAAAAGATATTCTGTCCATAAATTATGAGGGGAAAATAAAAAGTGAAAAATAAAACTATAAAATGTGTTATTTTTGCATCGTTATTATTTTTAGTTTTAACTTGCATAGTGCAGGCAGCCCCTACGAGGATGACGCCATCAGAAATAATTAACGAATCAATCGAAGTATTAGAGGAAATGTCAGCATCAGAGGATAGCGGGGCTTTTGGAGCTCTTTTGAAAGAAGCAAAAGGCATAGCCATTTTTCCTTCGATAATTAAAATAGGATGGGGAATT
>JAHIPR010000344.1 GCA_018903015.1 bacterium | reverse complement strand
TGATGAATCATACCAGCCAACTTAAAATAGGCGCTAAAAACACGCTTAAATTAAAGAATATTTTTCGTGACTCCTGAAAATCCCCGCTTTTGGTCTTCTTTTCTCTTATATTCTCTCTTTATCTTCTGTATTCTCTTCTTTACTTGCATATTTGCCAAGGTATTAGATGAATCCTTCAAATCTAATTACCTCCGGATTTTCTCTTAAATGGCTCGGGGGAGAAATCCATATTTTATTGCTTCTTTTAAGCTAACTGCAAAACGTAAGGGACCATCAGATAATTTTTTCATAATCTGCCTCAAAAACTCTTATTTTCCAGGGAAACGAATGGTTTATGGAAAGATATTGGGGCATTATTTTTAATGAACAAAATTGCGGTAATGGTGAATTATAAAGGATTTGAGAGATTTTACAATGTCCTTAAAATAATTTTTTTAATTTTTTTATCCTAAAAAGAAGGATTTTTAGAATTTTTGTCGTATAGAGTATACACAATACAAAAAAAATAGAAATTTAAGAGAAAAAAATTTTATAAAATATAAGAGGATATATTCAAACAGTACAAGCATACTTGCACTTGTCTATCTCTAATTAATATTTTTCCAATCCAGTGTGGGGTTTTGGTCAAAATTTAAAGATAGAAATCTAACAATAATTTTAGAATATTTATTATTTAATTTATACCTTAAAAAACAAAATTTAAGTTGGTATTAAATGATTTTATATTAAAGGATTCAAAAGATGATTGAAATTGAAAAAGATATTATCTTATTTACTGGACAATCGGGTATTAAAGCCGAAAAATGTATAAGCAAATTAATGGAGAAAGGTGACCTCTTTGCATCAATAGAGCAAGAAATGGAAAAAATCTCCGATGAAAAATTTAAGGACCAAATCCTCGCGTCTCCACCGTCTAGGCAAGAAGAATTATGGTCTAGTGCTTTTGACCAGATAGAAAAAGATAAAATTTCTAAAATTGAAAAAGGGAAATATCTCTTTTTGACATTTCATGCTTGCTACTATCACCAGAAAGAAACGACGTTCCTTTCTCCTATCAATTTTAATAAATTACAAAAAATCACTGACAGAGTCAAAATGGTGATTGTTCTTATAGATGATTGCCATGATATTTACAGGAGGCTTCTGGGCAAAGGAGAAATGTATGAATACATTAAACATGAGAGTAAACATATTGTAAACGGAAAAGAATATACCGAAACACTAAAGCCTTTTGATGCATTGATAGAATCGATAATGAACTTGCTCGATTTATTATCGTGGAGGGAGATAGAGATCGCATTTTCTCGTAAAATAGCCCACTGTTTAGATAATATTCCGTTCTACATTATAGGCGTAAAACACCCTCGTTCCGTGGCCTCCCGAATTATTCGTAAACCTTATAAAGAGTTGAAAATCGCCTATTTAGTCCATCCCATCTCTGAAGTTCGAAACCGCTATCATCCCAGAATCCCTGAATTCATTGGAGAATTAAGTGAGTTCATTAAAAAAAGGTTGAGACAAGAAGATCTCGTGCTTTTCGTTCCAGACACTATAGACGAAAAAAGAATTGAGAAAGAGAACATAGGCAAAGATTCATACCAATATATGCCTAAACTTTCCGCTAGTTGGTCCCTCCCCTTTCAAGACGATTGGTTATTCGTTCCTATTACGCCTGATCTACAAAGAATCGACCCTTTAAATCCAAAAGATTTTAAATTTCAAAGGGCTGGAAAAGTAATTAGATCTATGATATCATCAATACTTAAACTATTAGAGACTAAAATAAGCTCTCAAATCAACGCTCGAGACCTTAGTTTAGTAAAATCCAGTAATTTTTTATTAGTATACAGACCATACTGGAGTGGCAAATCTCCCCCTGGCGTAGAAGCAGAAATGAGGTATAATCATGAACTTAGAACTCGATATAATCAAAAAAATAGAAAAGTAATCATGATTTCAGCTACTGAAGATATGGGTAGGTTGAATATAAAGACTTTCTTTAGGGAAGTAAATAACATTACCCTTAATGAGAGTTCAAAGGGCAAGTTAGAGGTTCTTTGCGAAGAATGGTTGCATGACCCTCAGAAATTAAATGAATTTTACGAGAAAAAATGGAATATTAAAGATATAAAAAAATCTGTTGAAGATACTCTCCCTGATTCTAAAAATTATGAGTTTGATAAGGAATACGGGTCATCTAGAGAGAGTACTACCTTAAAGCCTTCACACTTATGTGATGCTAATAACATATTGGAAGAATGTTGGGGAAAAGTTATTTACAGAACATCTATGGATCATCCTCTTAGTAAATTCATCGATGCGTCAAGGGATGTTTTTATATGTTACCCTCAAAATGACTTATATAAAAAGATAGATGATTTAACAGTTGAAAATTAGTAATTTCAAAATATAATGAAAAGGAGGAATATAGAATGAAAGAAATCGACCTAGAAATTCCGGTGTTATTTTATAATTCTAAGAAAGAGGACCGAGAAGCCTATTTTGCCCTAGTAAAATCCGGGATACCGTGTGAATTCCGTCCACCATCTGAAGAACCTACCCCGTTGTTGCTCGTTGGTTATACTAAGTATATTGGTCTTCAAGAGATAATGGAATACCTCGGGAGCGAAAGAGCCCAAAAACTTAAGGGCAAAGAACTAGAAAAAATTTCGAGGTAATCTGACCTATATACAGGTTCTTAACAACTTATTTCTAGAAAAAAGGGATACCTTTAGCTTTAAAAGGCATCCCTTTTGTTTTTCTCCATTATTTGTCGCCTTCTGTGTAAAAGCACGCCATTAACCCTCTTTGCTTAAAATAAAATCTTTATTTTATATACACTTTGTATTATATATTTACGCCGTTTTGTCGTCTTACTTATTAAATGTTGACAAATTTTATTAGAAGTGTAAACTAAAACAAAGAATTTGGTTTCGGATATAAGCAAATTAATCAAAATTGTAATCTGTATTAATTGATATACGAAATGACGATTTGATAAAGAATAGGAGATTAGAATGCATATTTTGAAATACGACTATCATGGACCAGAAAATGAAGCCTGGGAGTTTAGCACGCCGTCTCTGAGGAAAATCAATCTCATAGTAGGGGATACCGGAACAGGAAAGACAAGATTTTTAAATACCATTTTTAATTTTGGCAAATCGGTAGTAGCGAAGGAAATAGGCGCAAGAGGCATTTGGAATATATTATTTAATACAGGGAAGCGAGAATATGAATGGCATTTTACTACCGATTTCGACTCAAGAAAAAAGATCGTTGTTAAAAAAGACTTACTATGCATAAAAGATAATGAAGGCAATAAAAGAACAATTATTGAGAGAGATGAAAACAAATTTAAATACCAAGGTAAAGAACTACCAAAGCTCCCTCACTCTGTTTCAAGTGTTTCTTTGCTCCAGGACGAAGATGATATTAAACCAATTTATTCAGGGTTCAGCAGTATTATGAGAAGAAAATTTTTTACAGATGAGCTTGATAAAAACTTTAGAATAGAGGCAATGCCAATTGACTTCTTAGAACATATTAAAAAACAAAAAAACCTAATAGACCTCTTTTACTCAGAATTAAGCGTAAATATAAAACTAGCAATTTTACAAGAGTTCTTTACAAAGACATATGAAGCGATAAAGACTAAACTGTTGGATGTTTTTGAATTCATAGAAGATGTAAGTATCTTGGAAATCAATAAACTTCGCACAGGCATCAAGTTCCCCTTTTATGCACCTGTTTTTTGTATAAAGGAAAGAAATATTAAAGAATACATAACATCAGATCAAATGTCATCGGGCATGCAAAAAGTACTTCTGCTATTGTTAGATTCATTTCTTATCCCTGAGGGAGGGATATTTCTAATTGATGAATATGAGAACTCTTTAGGATTGAGTGCCATTGATTTCCTTCCTGACTTCTTAACAGAAACTGACTTGAATAATCAGTTCTTTATTACTAGTCACCATCCATATATTATAAACAATATACCTATTGAAAACTGGCTTGTTTTTCATAGAAAAGGATTACAAGTAAAGATAAAATCTGGAACTGAACTTAAAGAAAAATTTGGAAAATCTAAACAAAAATATTTTTTACAGCTTGTCAATGATTCCTTTTATAAAGAAGGAATAGAATGAACTACTTTATAGTAGTGGAAGGTAAAAAAGTTGAACCCCATGTGTATAATAAATGGATTTCATATCTTAATCCCAAGCTTCACCCAATAAACCATATTTCCGAATTCAAAGAGGATAATTATCTAATCTTTCCTGGATATGGTTATCCTTTTTATTTTGAGGTTATAAGTAATGCAATACAGGATGTATTGCACAATCCAATAATAGATTATCTTATAATAGGCATCGATTCTGAAGAGATGACGTATGAAGAAAAATATCAAGAAATACACGATTTTATATCAGATTACGTTGATAAAATAAATATAATTATAATTGTTCAGCATTTTTGTATAGAAACCTGGGCATTAGGAAATAGACTCATTATAAAACGTAATCTTGAAAATACGCTATTGAAACGCTATATGCGATATTTTAATGTTGTCTCAAACGATCCTGAACTTTTACCTCCTCTTGAACAAGAACAATTAAATAGATCTCAATTTGCAGAAAAATACCTAAGAAAAGCACTCAACGATAGATACAGAAATTTAACTTACTCCAAGAATAGACCTGGTGTGTTGTTGCATCCAAAGTATTTTCATCAAGTTAAACTAAGATATGATAAAACAAATCACATACAATCCTTTGGTAAATTCCTTGATGCTTTCAAGCAATCATAATAGGCACGGCGTTACCTCACCTAACTTTAATTATAAAGCAAATAAAAATAAGTTAATAAACTAGAAAAAGGAAAATGATGAACTTGTAAAGAAACCTTTTATAATAAAATATTTTAACACATCACATTTATATAATACACCATAAAGGGAAGGCCTATGCCATACCAATACAAAAGAGAACCATTAAATAATGACGAGGTTGATAAATTAACTAATTCCTGTGATACGTTCCGGGAAAAATTTGTTATCTGGACACTTTTAGATACTGGTTTAAGGTTGTCAGAGCTTGCTGATCTTAAAAAAGAAAATATACAATGGCAAGAAAGAAGATTGGTTATCTACGGCAAGGGCGGTCCTTACGGCAAAAAAACAAAAAGACGTATTATCCCTATGACAGATAGGGTTAGAAGGCTGATTGAATATCATTTTTCCGAAAATAACGATACAGGAATAAGTAAAAGAACAATCGAAAGGATAGTAAAAAAAACAGCTGACAAAGCCGGGATCTCAAAGCCAGTTAGTCCGCATGTTTTAAGGCATACTTTTTCAGTAAATTGCATCAAAAAAGGAATCTCTACTAGAGCGCTTCAATCCCTTTTGGGCCATGATAGATTAGCCACTACCGAAATTTATTTAAACCTATCTCCGGAAGATGCTATTAGAGAATTTTTGAATAAGTGGTGAGTATAAGTTCTGTGATAATATATAGATAATCCAGAGAAAATCAAAAAAACAAAAGAAAATAAACTTAATTATTAGCAGAAAAAATTTAAAAAGGTCGATTCAATAATTAAAAATTAAGTATAGAGGAAGGATAAAAATATGAGTTTAGTAATTACAACTTATGTGCCAGAGGGTATTGTTATGGCTTCTGATAGCCGTCAATCAATAACTATTGAAGGTAAAACTCCCGAAGGAAAAGAATTAGCAAAGATCGATACGGTAAATTCTGACAATGTTTATAAAACTTATCTCTTATCATTAAAAGATAAAGAAGGAAAACAATTTTTTGAAGTAGGAGTAAGTTCTTTTGGACAAGATCTTTTGGGTGAAGTTTCAATAGCGAGCCATATTAAAAGATTTTCAGAAGAAATATTAACAGATAAAGATGATATTACTACAATTCCTAATAATTTAGTGGAATTTTTTAGGAAATTATTCCCGAACGCCAATACGGGATTTCATGTTGCGGGATATAAGAGAGAAAAAGAAAGGAAGGTAAGTGAACCATATATCTATCATTGTCAGGTATCGCAAAATACCGTTGAGCGAAAGAATGTAAAACCAGATAAAAATTTAACTTACGGCGCCACTTGGTCTGGGCAGATTGATGTTTTAACTGGAATTTTGCAACCATCTTTGTTACCAGGGACAGAAGGCAAAGCCGTGACAATGCACAAACCGCCGATAGTATGGGGTACAATGGCTTTACAAGACGCAATAGATTTTTCGATCTATGCTATTCGAACCACTATTGATACTATTCGATTCCAAGCTCGTCCTAAGAATGTGGGTGGCCCAATCGATGTTTTAGTTATTACTCCCGACGGCGCGAAATGGATACAGAAAAAGGAACTTAGAGGTGAGTAAGTTTAATATGATAAAATGGATCAGAGAAAATTTAATAAATATTGGCCTAGGTATTATATTCATTGTTATTTTAGTTCTGATAATATTAGGAATATGCAAGCTCATTATTTTGCCAGATTATGGATTAATATTTTTACCATTAGGAATGATCCTGATCATTTTAATAGCAAGGGGTGATTTTAGCTTTAAATTAGGTGACTTATTAGAAGTAAAAAAAGATATTGGTTCAGTTAAAGATGAACTAATTTTACTAAATACAAAAATTAATAATATTAATACCAATCAAAATATTACTATTTTATCGGTTAGTGCGCCTGACATGAAAGAAATATTGAATCAAGTAAAATCTAAAACAATTCTTAGTGATTCTGACATTGTTATAAAATCTCCTCAGACAGAGATTCAAAATGGTGATTCTAATTTTAAATAATTTTTATATTAAACTTTAGATTTAGAGAAATCAATTTATAAAAATTTTACAAGAAAGGAAAATCATTCTCAACCGGGAAAATAGAGCTTGACACCCTCTTTTTTTTCAGTTAAACTGTAGAAAAATAAATCTATATTCCTGTAGGTGAAAGAAATGCAAACTTTAGAAGTTTTAAAAAAAATAGATATTCCTAGACACAAGCTTTATTACCTGGAGCAAAAAGGTTATATTAATCCTAAAAAAATAACCAGGGGCGATTTAGAGATGAGAGAGTATACGGATGAGGACTTTCGCAAAATTCAGATAATATGGAAATTTTTGAAGCAGGGTTTTAAACATAAAGTTGCCTATCAAAAAGCAATGGAAAATCTAAATAAATCTTAAGCCGGTACTTCATCTAAAATCTAAAAAGGTTAAGATAAAATATAATCATGAATAAGAAAAATACCCAGAAAGTTAAAAGACCTAAGGTTATTGCCGTTACCAATCAAAAGGGAGGAGTAGGAAAGACAAACATCACTTTCAATCTCTCCGGAGCTTTAGCTGAAAAAAACAAAAGGATTCTCCTCATAGATTTGGACCAGCAGGGGAATCTTTCCTCTTCATTTTTAGAAAATATTTACAATCTTAAATTTACCGTTGCTGACCTCTTTTTAGATAATGACCTTGATCTTGCCAAGGTTATTCAAAAGACTTCTTTTCAAAATATAGACATTATCCCTTCCAATATAGACTTAAGTAAAATAGATCTCCAACTGGCCGGAGAGCCAGATGCCCAGTATTTTTTAGCGGATAAATTAAAAGACCTAAAAGAAAACTATACCTATGTACTTATTGACTGTCCTCCAAGTTTAGGTCTGGCCACCAGGATCGGACTGGTAGCCGCAGATGAGGTTATTATACCTTTAGAGTGTCAGGAATGGGCCGTTAAAGGGACAGCCTATTTAAGAGGTGCTATAACCAAGATAAGAAAAAGGGCAAATCCCAAGCTTAAAATAATGGGTTATATTATAAATAAGTTTGTCGGAAGAAGGAAGCTGGAAGAAGTTTACCGCGAAACTGTTTTGGAGGGTTTTAAAGATAAGGTATTTAAAATAGAGATAACGAACAGCGTTAAATATGCTGAGGCAACTACTCTAAAAAAACCGATTACTTATTACTTACCTTCTTCAGAACAAGCAGAAACTTATCGAAAATTAGCTCAGGAGTTTATAAATCATGACTAAAAAAAAGGAAGTTATTTTAAGAAAATTCGCCAAAGATACTTTTGATTCTCTTCCCGTTCAAGAAGAAGAGACTATTAAGGAAGAAAGAAAGGGTATTAGAGAAGGAACAAAGGGTCTTTCCGGCGCCAGAATTATTGAAATATCCAGAATAAAATTAGATCCCGAACAACCAAGAAAAAGTTTAAACCAGAAAAGATTAAATGAATTAGCAGAATCCATTAAAAAACATGGGCTCCTACAGCCAATTAGTGTTGAGTATATAGAACATGAAGATTGCTTTAAAATAATCAACGGCGAGCGCAGGTATAAAGCGGCTAAATTATCCGACCTTCAAGAATTACCCTGTATCATTAAAAATATTGATAGGCATACCCGGCTTATTCATCAGTTAATCGAAAACATCCAAAGGCAGGACCTTCCACCACTTGAAGAAGCAGATTCAATTCAAGCCTTGATCAATAAAAAAAGAATGGACAACCCAAACTATTCTCAAAGAGAGGCCTCCAGAGAATTAGGACTTCCTAAAAGTTACGTGAACGAAATGCTTTCCTTGCTTAAGCTCCCTCGGGATATAAAAGAGAGTGTCCGAACATCGGACACAGTGCCCAAGTCCTTATTATTATTGCTTCTCCGGCAGAGTGATGAAAAAAATATAAAAGAATTTTACAGACAAATAAAAGAAGGAAAATTAACGGTCCGAGAAGCAAAAACAAGAATTAAAAAATCCAAAATTAAAAAAGGAAGGCCTAAATACTATGAATATAAATTTGAATCCCCTGGAAGAGAATTTATTTTAAAAATTAAATTTAAAAAATCTGAGATAGAACAATCTGAAATATTTAATGCGCTCCACCAGGCATTAAATAGTCTAAATAAATAATTATAATTAGTGGGTTTTCACTTAAGAATTAGTGGGTTTTCACTTAAGAATTAGTGGGTTTTCACTTAAGAATTAGTGGGTTTTCACTTAAGAATTAGTGGGTTTTCACTTAAGAAAAATGCTTATCCGCCTTTATTTTATAAGCGTTTGCCAAAATACCAATATATTACAATATATACAATAAACAACAACAATAGAAAAAATATTTTGTTGTTGCTTATTGTTTAAAAGGAAAATCAAATGAATAAAGAAATAAATAAAGTTATTAAAAAAGATGAAAATAAAATTAGCTTACCTAAAATAATTAATTCTGAAGTTAATCTTTTAGTTCTACCTTTCTTTTTTCTTTATAAAAATACTTTGAAAAATAAATTAGAAACAGAGTATAAGGAAGTAATTCAAAGAAATGGAGAGAAAGTAGAAATTTTATGGAATGTATCAGCTAATCCTAAATATGGTTACCCCGGCCTTTTTGATAGAAAGGTTTATAAGGTAATAGAACAAATTATAACTGATATTTTAAAAGAAAAGGGGAAAATAAAAAACCCAATACCTTTAGGTTCTTTATATAATTTGTGCAAAAGAATGAACATGGAAAATTATGGCGGGGCGGAATATAAGAAAATCAAAAAAGCCTTAGAAAAGATAAGAGCGACTACCATAAAATCAGTAGGCGCCTTTTATTCAAAGGAAGGCAAACAATGGGTTGACGATAATTTTAGTTTATATGATAGGATAGTCTTCAAAGGTAAAAAATTATCTAACAGCGAAATAGCTGATAATAATTATTTATTTTTAGGAAGCTGGTATCTTCAGAGCTTAAATTCTTTTTATGTGAAACCAATCGATTATAATTATCTACAAAGCCTTAAAAGTAAAATAGCTTCCAGGCTTTATGAAATTTTAGGGGTAAAATTTTACGGTTTAAGAAATAAAAGAGATAATTTTATCTGTTACCGGTATTCTAAATTATGTCAGCTCCTTCCAGTAATTCCCCACGAGTATATTTCTTTAGCTAAACAACAATTAGATCCGGGTAATAATGAACTTAAAGACACCGGGTTTATTTCAAAATATGACTGGAGCGAAAACGGAAATAAGGACTGGCTTATATATTATTGGCCGGGGGGAAGAGCTAAAAAAGAAATGAAAAAGGCAAAGATAAAGAGCATTAATAACCGGACAGGAGAATATCTACCAGGACAAAAAGAGGAAGTAAAAGAATACTCTAAAGAGCAGGTTGATTTAGTTAATAAGCTATTAGAATTAAATGTTTCTAAAGTAACCGCTGAAAACCTAATAAAAAACAATAATCAGGAATTAATAAAAAAATGGCTCGAGGCAATTAATTATTCTAATGCTGACGATAAAGCGGCTTATTTAGTGAAGGCAATAAGAGAAAATTGGCAGGTCCCGGAGGAATATTTAAGGGAGAAAAGAGAGGAACAACGGAAAGAAGAAGAGAAAAAAATAGAACATATTAAAATAAAGCTACAAGAAGAGGAAAATAAAAAAAGGCGGGAAGAGATTGAAAAGGCAGAACAAATTTATAATTCTCTTACCCCTTCACAACAAGAAGAAATAAGGATAGAAACAGAAAATAGGATACCGGAGTTTTGGAAAGAAAAGCTTAATAAGGTAAGAGCTAAAGGAACAACCTCAAATCTGCTTGAGGTTGTCCTGGAAGAAAAGAGAAGAGAAATAATAAAAGAGTGGATTAATTCCGGAAGGACTGAATATGTAAATAGCAATGTAAGCAGTGATAAATAAGATATCTTTTATTCCGGATAAAAGATATAACCAGGGAGTTTTTAAGATGGAGAATAATTTTAAATGACAGAGGACGGTTCTTTGTCGGGGGGAAGGGCTTTATAATTAAAGATAATAAAAGTATTGAAAGTATTTGGCCGGATTATTTTTATATTTTTTTTAATATGTTCTTTTGTGATAATTATTGAATTAATTTCAGGGGGAGAATATATGAGTTGGGATTGGCTTTTCGTCCTCATTTCATTTGGTATATTAATTATTGAATTTGGTTATTTTTTTCGTAAAACTTTATTTAAAAGGAGATAGTTAAGAAATGAATACTCAATTAACCGAACAACAAATAATAGAACAATATAATTTAATAAAAGAGTATCACGAAAGGTATCTTAAAAAATATGGTGTAAAAATGCCTGCTCTTTATGACTCACAAACACAGTTTACAAAAAACGCTTTAGTGCTTGTATATTTATCTATTGGATATCCGAAAACAAAAAAAGTTTCAAAAATGGAGTTAACAACCTTCATAAGAAATTTTTTTCCGAATGTAAATGATGTTCAACAAGCAAGACACTTAGGAGCCCAAGATGGGTGGTGGATTGTGGCCGGAGGTAGGGATAATGCAGTTTTGACAATAGAAAGAGGGTCTTACCAATTATATACTTTAGAAAAACCATATCCGAGCTTCAAAAAAGGGCACAGGATAAGCGATTTTGGCAATTGGGAGGAGCTTAAAGCAAGATATGGCTACAGATGTGCTACATGTGGTTCAAAAGAGGGGGAACCTCATTTTCGTTGGACGGGAACAATTACAAAATTACAAAAATCTCACAAAGATCCCAATAAACCACTGACTATTGACAACATAATACCCCAATGTCAAAAATGTAACAGGGGGGATAGAAATAGATGGGTATATGATGATCAAGGTAGAGTAATTAAATTAGCGAAACCATCTTTTGTAAAAAACTTTGATAAAGAAGTTAGGTGGAAAATTTATAAAATACTTTATGAAGAGTTTAAAGGAGTAAACCCCAATGAGTAATTTAAAAAACGGAAAATATATAAACAAAATTTTTCACTCAGACGCTTTAGAATTTCTACCAAAACTTAAAAACAATTCAATAGATCTTATATTAACAGATCCGCCTTATTTTCTCGATAAATTTGACGATAAATGGTCCCCTGGAGTAGTTGCAAATAAGAAAAATTTATATGCAGTTAAATCGCTACCCGCTGGTATGAAATTTGATAAAAAACAAGGGGAAAAACTTTATAGGTGGTTTTTAGAAATTTCTAAAGAGGTTTTTAGAATTCTAAAGCCGGGGGGATTTTTCTTATCATTTTCCAGCCCAAGATTATACCACAGAATGGCAAGCGCAATGGATGATACTGGTTTTCTGATAAGGGATTGCTTTTTGTGGATATATACACAAAACCAAGCAAAGGCAATGAGTTTAGATCATTTCATACAAAAAGCAAATACTTCCCAGCAAGAAAGAGAAGAAATTAAAAAGAAGCTTAAAAATTGGAAAACGCCGCAAATTAAATCTTGTTTTGAACCTATTGCTGTTGCCCAAAAACCTACAGAGGGGACTTTTTTATCAAATATGATTAAGTATGAAGTGGGTTTAGTTAACACGAATGCAAGGGTGGGAAATAATATGTTTCCGTCGAACATATTAACTACTGGACCTATTGATGCAATAATGGACCAATATTTTATTGTTCCTAAACCAACAAAAAAAGAAAAAGGATTTTCTAATCACCATTTAACAGTTAAACCTCTTTCTTTATGTGAACAATTAATTAGATTAATTACTTTTTCAGAGGATTCTGTTGTTCTTGATCCTTTTCTTGGGAGTGGAACTACTGCAGTTGCAGCAAAAAATTTAAAAAGAAAATTTATTGGTTGTGATATAAATCAAGAATATGTAAAAATTGCCAGAGAAAGATTACAAAAGAAGGAAGAAGGCCGTTTGTTTGAATAGTGTATTGTATAGAAAACCTAAATTTTTTTAATGTATCTACGGGTTGACTAATCTATCTGGTATAAGACACGCCATACTTCAGTATTATGTTGAAAGTTGAGAATGGTATTTTATACTTTTACTAGGTTTGAAAAGTAATATCAAGAAAACAAGGCAAGAAAGGAAATATTTTGAAAATACATTTGCGCATTACTTACCAAAGTCGCGTAGACAGAATGCTTCTTGAGCAATGCTGGCATAGTGCTACATCGTTAGATAATATTCGGATAGGAGATATTCTCCGAATCAAAAATAAAGAAACACTTGAAATAATAGATTGGAAAGTAACAGAATTACCAATTGCCCTTTCCCTTGATAAGGCGAAGGCAGAATGGTTTAAATATCCTTTTGACAATCGTAAAAATGTGGAGAGGTATGGTTACTTTCCCTGGGTAATTAGAAATTTAGAGAAAATAAAGGAGTATCCACCTATCAAGCCATCTCCTCGATACATCCCATCACCAATTAGAATTAAAGTTTGGTTAAGGGATGGTGCAAAATGCAAAAGATGTGGGGCAAAAGAAGACTTGGGATTTGAACATATTGTCCCAATTATAAAGGGCGGGAGCAATGTAGAAAATAATATTGAGTTGATCTGCAGATCGTGCAGTAAAAGGAAATCAGATCGGATTTAACAAACGCTACTCCAGTTAGGAATAATATGGTATATACAAATAATTAGTTTAATTTATTTCAGGATGTGTCCTTATTTCCAATAAAGGAGTGGGTTAATTTCGGAGGGATTGAAGCGCGATAAAGAACAATTGTCCCTTGTTATATTTAAAACTAATAATAAGAAATATTTAATAAATTTTAATATGATAAAGGTAACTATGAAAAAATTATTTGTTTTAGGAATGGCACTATTTTTTTGTTTATTTTTTGCAGGTTGCAGCTGGGTAACAACAACACCAATTATTCCGGACAATGGCGGGATGGAAGAATATGATCCCCAATTTATTTCTTTATTAAACGAATTAAATACCCCCTCTAAATTAATGAGTTATTTAAAGGATAGCACCCAATATGTAACCCACATTGGGAGATATACTCCTTATGAATTTTTTCTTAAAAAAGAAGGAGACTGTGCTGATTATAGTATTTTTAGTTGTTATGTCCTACACTACCATAACTACGTTGTATATTCTGTAAGAATACAATTTTTTAACGAATTTTCCGGCCACGTTATAACTGTTTTTGTACATAAAAATACAGATATAGACCAGTACCCTGGGCGTACATTAGCTAAATATGGTTATATTAGCGGTAGAAATATTTATCCAACAGGATATTTTAACACGCTAGATACCATTGAAGACTGTGTGTATAATTTTACCAAGTGGCCGGAGGGTGAAGGGTATATTGTGAAAAGCTATAAAGTTAACCCCTGGGATTATTTCTCTTATAGAACGATAGCCCGATGAAAGCGAAGAGGGGAGAAATAATAAAAATATATTAAAAGAATCAAGGAGGTTTTCTTATTATAAAACTATTCAATAAATACATTAAAGATGAAGATAATTCTATACTGGAAGTTTATTGTGATAACATAAAGAGAGACGAGATTAAAGAACTGTTAGCATTACTCGAAGGTATAGGATTTAAATATATCTCTGTTGATACAAAAAGCATTAAAGCGGTCAAAGAAGGCAATTATCATAAAATATATCAAGCCAGGAAGAAATTAGAAAAAGAAGGATTTACCTGGTCGGAAAAATTATGAGTTACTTTTAAAAATAAGACAAAAATTATTGTTATTTTCTCCTGATTTTTTCTTTTTTTAATGTTATAATTATAAGTACAAAAGGGAGTGCGATTTGCCAAAATTACGCTCCCTTTTTTTGACTATACCGAAAGACTTAACATGCGTTTTCCTTTCGGTTTTTTTATTTTATTAGATTTAAATGTTTTTCTAGAAGTTAAAAAAACACTACAAAAATCAGTAAATCATACTCAGTTTAAAACTATTCAGGCCTGGGGATGATTATAAGCTAAACCCTTAATTCATACCACGCCAAAAAGGGTTTAAATTATATTTAAAAGTATAAATGAGTATCTAAAATATGATTATAGTCTAATACCGATTGATAAGGAAAAGAAACCTTATATCTATTGGAAATCTTACCAATATAAAAAAGCAAACATAGAAGATATTTTTGATTGGTGTAATAAATTTTCTGATATAAATATTGGAATAGTTACCGGGGATATAAGTAAGTTAGTAGTTATTGATGTTGACGATATTAATCTTTTGCCGGAGCTAAAAGAATTTTTGCCAGAGATAAAAGAAACAACCAGGGTTAGAACGAGAAGGGGTTATCATTACTATTTTTCTCTCAATGGCGAACAGGTTAAAAGCACCAATAGCTTATTCGGCAAAAGAATTGAATTAAAAAGTAATGGAACCTATGTGGTAGCTCCCCCATCAATAATAAAAGCCCATCGATACGTTTACGAAATTCCTCTTAGTGAAATATTGCCAATCCCAAAGATATTAATCAAAGAAAATAATCCGGCTTTTCCTATAAAAGATAAAAACCATAATGCTTTTAAAATACCAAAATATCACGGTCAAAAGGTGGACTGCATACGCCAGATATTAAGCAGGTATTTAGAGGTAGGAGAGAGAAATAACAGCTTATTTATTCTCTATAATTTACTACTCCGGAATAAGAATACGGAAGAATATGCAAAAAAGTTAGTTATTAAAAAAAATAGATCACTATCAGAACCTTTAAACAAAATAGAATTAAAAAAAGTCTGTCGGAAAGCTTCTTATAATTATGGATGTGTTGGTATTAGAGATGGGCTTGCTTATATAAAATG
>JAHIPR010000343.1 GCA_018903015.1 bacterium | reverse complement strand
TAGAGCTGGGAGGTAGCATCCAGGAGGTTCAGGGAGAGGTAGGAAGTATCCTGATTGGCATAGGCATAGTCCCGCATCTTCCTCAACCAGAAGAGGGTATCGGTAGTGATGACATAACGGTGAAAGAGGTCAATCCCTTTTAGGCCACTCTGGATGACATGATAGGAATACTGGATGGAGAGGCTCCAGGCCAGGGCAGGAAGGGCGGCATGTGCAAGACCGGCTTTCTCTAGGGTGGCGGTGATGGCCTTCTTACCGGCAGTAGCCATAAAGAGGGAGAGACCTTTTTCGGTGACATTATCCTTGTTCTTCTCCCACTCATAGTAGAAATTTTCGGTAAAGTCAGAGATGAAGGAGCTGTTTATGAGGTCATCATTCTCCTTGGTTAATTCGCTAAGGGCGGATTTGAACTCGGGGTTAAAGTATTCTCCCTGCCCTTCCATGTCGGAGAGGGTTTCCGAAAGGAGAGAAAGGTTCTGGGAGGCGATCTCCTGGTTCATGGCCTCCATAGCTGATAGGGTGATAGAACCTATTGAGGAGAGGAAGGAGGCAAGGGAGAGGCCCTTCCCTACCTTGTCCAGGGTGTTCTCATTAAGCTTCAGCTTGTCGATGGCCTGCCACCAGGATTGGGAGATCTTGGTATCCATCCGGCCGAACTGCTTCAGGTAGTTTAAGGTATGGGTTAAGATATTGTTATCCAGTAGATAACGGTTGTCGATGAGGGCACGGTAGAGGGAGAAGAAGTCACCCATCAGTTCGGGGTCAAGGAGGTCAAGAGACAGTTTGCCTGTCTTATTGGCAGCGGTCAGATAAGCCAGCCATTTCCTATCCTCTTCCAGGACATTCATCAGGACGATCTCTCGCAGGACCTGCTGGTAGACCTCCTTGCGGTAGGCGGCATCGTTGAGCTCTTCAAAGTAGGTGTCTAGTCCGAAGAGAGAGCCGACCAGGGTCTGCATGTCCTCCTGGGAGGTGGCCGAGCGGATCAGTTCCCCGTCTGCCAACCTTATGACCGATGAGGTAGACAGATAGTCGGGAGGTTTCAGATAGGGAAAGGTGTTATCCTGGGCTAAGACAGAAGAATAAGAGAAAGATAAAGATAAGATAAAGAGAAAGAGTAAAAGTAAGAGGATGGATCTTTTCATGTGAGACCTCCTATTAAATATGCTTAATAAATCTATTAATTTTATAAATATTATACACTCAAAATGAAATAGAAACCTTCATTATTTTAGATTGCCCTGTTCATCTAGTTTGAGAATCCAGAAATCATAATCACCGGCACCTTTAGATTTGGTAAAACCGGTTACTGCAAAACCGTCATCAGTAGTCTGGATGATAATGGTTTCCGAATGCTTTTTCAATTATAGGCCCCATTTTCCTCTTTAATAGTTAAATGAATAAACAGTTAAAAAGCCCGGACAGCACGAACCCGGGTGTTGATGCTCTTAGTGCTGATGCCCTGACAACCATCGTAGAAAAACTGGCTCCATGCAAAGTCAGCATCGTACTCCGACGAACTCCAGTAGTTCCCATCAGCAAAACCACCAACACTATCGACTTCCAGGTTTTCGTACATCAGATTTAATTCATCTGTCGAGGGCAAAAACCAGTCACTATAGCCACCGTAAACCAGAGCATCGCAAAGCTGTGCCGCACGGTCTGTTTCAGAATGACTGTTCAGCCAGGTCACGATAATAGTCGTATTGCGCTGCCCTGTTCCAATACCTGTTTCTGTTCCTCCAATCATAGTTCCATTACTACCCCATTGTTTGCTAATCCATTCAGTAGATGCTGGTGCGGATTCCAGATACTGCCAGCCATCGGAATAACTGCCTTTGTCGTAGAAGATCAAACCTCCCGCAGGACCTGTGTCACGTAGAGCGTAAGTTTTATTTAAGGTTGCATCTTCTTTGGATGTTTCTTCTGGAATAAACAACTGAGACTCTTCTTCTGAACTTTCACCTAGATTGCCCTGTTCGTCCAATTTTATTACCCAGACATCATCACTACCGGCACCTTTGGAGTTAGTCCAACCGGCTACTGCATAACCCTTGTCGTTAGTCTGGATGATAGACCATGCCCAATCATCATCACTTCCACCATAAATCTTCTCCCAGAGTAAATTTCCTTGATTGTCCAGTTTTATTATCCAGGCATCTCTTCCCCCGACACCTTTGGATCTGGTCCAGCCGGCTACGGTATAACCCCCGTCATAGGTCTGGATGAGGGAGTATGCCACATCAGTTTCATCATAGGTCTTGTCCCAGAGCAGGTCCCCCAGGCTGTCCAGCTTTATTACCCAAGCATCGCCTCTCGATTCCCCCGCTATAACGTAACAACCATCGGTGGTCTGGATGAGGGAGTATGCATAATCATCATTACTTCCGCCGTAGGTCTTATCCCAGACTATATTGCCTTTGCTATCCAGTTTTATTACCCAGAAATCATCTTTGCCGGCACCTTTAGAGTCGGTAAAACCGGCTACTGCATAACCCCCATCAGAGGTCTGAATAAGGGAGTATGCCCGATCATCATCACTCCCCCCAAAGGTCTTGTCCCAGACTATATTACCTTCATGATCCATTTTTATTACTGAGACATCTACATTTCTTTTATCTTCATACACGGAATATCCTGCTACTGCGTAGCCTCCATCGGTGGTCTGGATAAGGGAAAATGCCCAATCATCCTCACTCCCCCCGAAGGTTTTATCCCAAATCATATTACCTTCCCTGTCCAGCTTGATGATCCAAAAATCTGATTCTCCAGCACCTTTGGAAAAGGTAAGACCAGCTATTGCATAACCTCCTTCAGAGGTCTGAATAAGGGAGTATGCCCGATCCAAACTATTTCCACCGTAGGTTTTATCCCAGTTCCTGTTCCCTTCCTCGTCAAGTCTTAGGAGCCAGAAATCTCCTACCCCATCTTTAGACTTAGTATTTCCAGTTACCGCATAACCCCCATCAGAGGTCTGAATAAGGGAGTATGCCCAATCATCCTCACTCCCCCCGAAAGTCTTCTCCCAGGTAATCATCTTTGGAGGGATCCCAGGAAACAGATTCTTCAGTTCCTCCTGGGTAGAGGTAATCTCGGATAAGGCCAGCTTCCGGGTACCCAGCTTCCAGAACATCAGCTTCAGGGGGGTGGTATTCAAGAGGGCTTCCAGGAGCTGATAGGCATAGAGCTGGGAGGTAGCATCCAGGAGGTTCAGGGAGAGGTAGGAAGTATCCTGATTGGCATAGGCATAGTCCCGCATCTTCCTCAACCAGAAGAGGGTATCGGTAGTGATGACATAACGGTGAAAGAGATCGATCCCCTTGCGGCCACTCTGGATGACATGGTAGGAATACTGGATGGAGAGGCTCCAGGCTAAGGCAGGAAGGGCGACATGGGACAGACCGGCTTTCTGCAGGGTGGTGGTGATGATCTTCTTACCGGCGGTACCCATAAAGAGGGAGAGGCCTTTTTCGGATACGTTATCCTTATTCTTCTCCCATTCATAGTAGAAGTTTTCAGTAAAGTCAGAGATAAAGGAACTGTTGACCAGGTCATCGTTCTCCTGAGTTAATTCGGTAAGAGCTTGTTTGAAGTCAGGAGGAAAGTATTCTCCCTGCCCTTCCATCTGTTTGAGGCTTTCAGAGATCAGAGAAAGGTGCTGGTAGGCGATCTCCTGGTTCATGGCCTCTATGGCAGATAAGGTGATAGAACCGATAGAGGAGATGAAGGAGGCAAAGGAGAGGGTCTTACCTACCTTATCCAGGGTATTTTCATGGAGTTTAAGTTTCTCGATAGCCTGCCACCAGGATTGAGTTACTTTGGTATCCATCCGGCCGAACTGTTTCAAGTAGTTTAAACTCTTGGTGAGTACATTGGTATCCAGGAGGTAACGGTTGTCGATAAGAGCACGGTAGAGAGAGAAGAAGTCGGCCATAAGCTCAGGATCCAGGAGGTCAAGAGACAGTTTGGCTGTCTTGCTGGTTGCCGTCAGATAAGAGAGCCATTTCCTGTCCTGTTCCAGGACATTCATGAGGACGATCTCCCGCAAGACCTGCTGGTAGACCTCCTTGCGGTAGGCGGCATCGTTGAGTTCTTCAAAGTAGGTATCGGCCCCGAAGAGGGAACCCACCAGGGTCTGCATGTCCTCCTGGGAGGTAGCCGAGCGGATGAGCTCCCCGTCGGACAGCCTGATCACCTGGGAGGTGGAGAGATAGTCGGGGGGTTTCAGGTAGGGAAAGGCGGTATCCTGGGCTAAGACAGGAGAGAAAGGGAAAGTTAGGATAAAGATAAAGAGTAAAAGGAAGAAGATGGATTTTTTCATGGGAGACCCTCCTTGAAATATTATTATTAATTGATTTATTAATTTTATATAATTATGATGTTAATATTAGTAGCCTTTAATATTAAAAAATTCATGCTACTAAAGAAATACTATAAAATATTTAGAAATCCTTCTTTTTTAAATATAACACTCACTATATCTTCTTAAATCTTGTTTTTGAGGTATTACTTGTAATCTTAATAAATCCTCTATCACTTCTATTCTATCCGGGAATAAAACTATAAGAATAATAAAACAATAATAATCATCAAGGGTATCCAAATCACTTCCTGTGCATAGACAGTTTTATCTTCTTCCAATGTAGCTATTATTTCATGGTCTTCTGCAGGATATATTGCAAAGGGCTTCTCATACAGGTGATATCCGGGCTTCATAAAGACCAGCCTGTGCATTCCGGCAAGAATCTTTTCTACTTTTAAAGGGGTGTCTCCAATATAGGTATCATCCAGAAAGGCCTCGGCTTTTTCAGGGGTAGAGGAAATGAAGAGGGTGCTGTTTCCCACTTTTTGTTTTAAACTACCTTCTACCTTTTGGATATGTAGAGGAACTACTTCGGCAGTTATATCAATATCATAATAACCCGGCTGTGACAGGCGGAGGTTATATTCACCGGGGGCAAGAAAATCTGTAGATAGGGGAGCTTCTCCCAGGTATTTATTATTGACATAGACTTCAGTATTTTCCGGAGAAGCCCAGATATAGAGGACTCCTTGAGTTAGTTCTTCTTCCAAGGAAGCCGATGGGTCTTCTTTTTTGACTTGAGCTATTCGGGCAAACATGGGTGCCAGAGCAGGCCAGATGGTATATCTGTTTAATTGTTTCTCAAAATCATAGATAAAATGTGATTTACCCTTTTCCCCTTCCGGCCAGACTTTGTCTAAGAATGCATAGGCCGCATCCGGATGCCCGGCGTACATCAGATCCAGCATATAGCGCCAGACCGAGGAATCGAGATAGACGTCCTGGTATCGCCAACAACTATTATCCTGCCATTTCTCTTTCTTGGCTCTGGCACAGTAGCTTATTACCTCTTCGACCATCCGATTCATTTCCCCTTCATTCGGTAAAGGTTGATACATGAGAGCCGGAGCCAAAAGATACTCATTATCACAATATTCATAGACAATCTTAGGGAGAGGCGAACCGGCATGACAGGCATGCCAGAAGGTAAAACCCGACTGATAAGCAATACAATCCAATTTACCATCCTGATTGATATCGACAAACTCACCTCGTGGTAGACCTTGGATCAGGCGGAATTGCTCACCTAAAGAAAAGACATAGCAGGATTGATTAAAGGAAGAATTACCTCCACCGCTATGCATAACTACCAGATTGGGAATACCGTCCCCGGTGATATCATCCCCTGGTTGAAAGAGTACCTTCTCTTTATTCAGCCAGTAAGCATAGCCTATATCTGATTGGTAAACTAAATCCTCTCCTTTGTATATCTGAAAGACATTCTCTCTAAAGGGAGGACCTGTGTAACAGCGATAGGTATATTCGCCAAAGAATTGTTCATCAGTTAGTATTCCTTCGGTGATGGTGATTTCGGCTGAGGATTTTTCTCGGGAGTAAGAAAAAGTATAAAGTAAGAGAAAAATTATCAAAAGCAAGATAAAAAGAAAGAATATTTTAAATCTTCTTTTCGTGATGTCCAATTTAAACTGGAAAAAGTTCATTGAAAACATCCTATTTAATATTTTCACTTATTTATACTTCGACGAAATAATTCAAAAATCCTTCTTTTTTAAGAAAATAATTATAAAAGAAAAAAGCCCTTCAGCAAAAGGCCAAAGGGCTGGAATTGTCAAGCTCCCCGGGTAGGATTCGAACCTACAACCCTCCGGTTAACAGCCGGATGCTCCACCGTTGAGCTACCGAGGAATATTTCCATGTAATTATACTTAAAAAATCAAGTCCAGTCAATATTTTATTTAATTAAAAGGACATTTTTTAATTTATATTTATGATTTTTGAAAACAGTCCTTTAATTTTTATTCTAAATAGTCTTTTAATTTTTTACTTCTGCTAGGATGTCTTAATTTTCTTAATGCTTTGGCTTCGATTTGACGAATTCTTTCTCTGGTTACTCCGAACTCTTTACCAACTTCTTCTAAAGTATGAGGATGACCGGTGGCAATTCCAAATCTCAATTCCAACACTCTCTTCTCTCGGTAAGTCAAAGTTTCTAAGACATTGTCTAATTGCTCTTTCAAAAGAGTATAAGTAGCAATTTTAGGAGGAGCGGGTGAATCTTTATCTTCTATAAAATCTCCTAAGTGACTGTCTTCCTCTTTCCCGATTGGAGTTTCTAAGGAAACGGGCTCCTGGGCAGTTTTTAATATCTCCCTTACTTTATCTTCAGTAATTTCCATATTTTCAGCTATTTCCTTAACGGTCGGTTCTCGTCCTAATTCCTGCAAAAGATGGCGTGACACCCTTATTAATTTGTTAATAGTCTCCACCATATGAACAGGAACGCGAATAGTCCTGGCTTGATCTGCTATAGCTCTGGTAATTGCCTGTCTTATCCACCAAGTAGCATAGGTACTAAATTTATATCCCTTTTTGTAGTCAAACTTCTCTACTGCCCTGATTAAACCCATATTACCTTCCTGGATCAAATCTAAAAATAGCATTCCTCTACCCACATATCTTTTGGCAATACTTACTACTAATCTTAAATTTGACTCTACTAATTTTTTCTTGGCTTCGTGATCTCCTTTTTGCATTCTTTTAGCCAATTCTACCTCTTGCTTGCCAGTTAATAATCTTATCTGCCCTATTTCCTTTAAGTACATTTTTACGGGATCATCTAATTCTAATTGTTTCGCCAATTCTATTTCTAAATTCAATTTAGCTTTAGAGGAGTGGAGTTTTTTGTTTTTCTCTTCAACATTTTTATCCTTGGCTAGCAAATTACCCTCTTCCTCGCTCTCAACTAAATTAATTCCAGATTCACTTAGGATATCATATAAATCTTCTACTTTACTCAGATCTAAAATATCATCTGCTAAATATTTCTCTAATTCTTTGTAAGTTAAGTAGCCTTGCTCTTTACCTTCTTTAATTAATTCTTTGATTATTTTCTTTTTCCCCATTATCAAGCCTTCCTTCTTAACAGTAAATTTTATATTTGTATAAATTATAAATATAAAATATTAATTAATATTTTGACTTTTTAGTTGCCGAACAATTTCCCGTAATTCTTTTAAATCATCTTCTTCTATCTTTTCAGATTTTTTTATCTTTTCATCGAGAATTTTTGCCCTTTTTTCGAGATTTTTTCTCTCTTGAGTCAACTTAAAATTATTTATAGTATCTACATATCCGGAGATTATCTTCTCGTCAAAAGTGATAGTTTCTTCCATTAAAATCTTAGAAATTAATTTTGCTGCCTCATCATCATTCAAGCAGTCAATAACTTTTTGAGAATTTACCGCTTTATCATCTTTTAATTTTTTTTCAATGGCTGTTACAATTTGATGATGTAACAGAACTGAAAAATCTTTTGCTTTCAACTTTTTTAAAATATCTTGGGCAATTTGTTCATTTTCCAGCATACATCCGATGAGAATTTTTTCCGCTTTAATATTCCCAGACTCAGAATTTAATTTAATAAAATTGTGGGAGGAATCTTTTAATCCTCTTTTATATTTTTTTAGTTCGATTAAGATCGCTTCTTCGGATAATTTTAATTCTTCAGATATCTTTTTTGTCTGAGCTCTCAGCTCAACCTCATTACCTATTACGCTCAAGGTAGGTAAAATTCCTTTAATGACTTTTACTTTTCCTTCTATAGTTTTAACACTATAATTAGAATATAAAAGTTTTAACTTATAATCTATTAAGGAAAGCGACCTATCAATTAAATTTTGAAAAGGCTTTATTCCTTTTTTAATTAAAAAATCAGCTGGGTCATAACCCTGAGGTAAGGCTAATACTTTAATTCCAAGACCAGCTTCTATCAGCAAATCCAAACTTCTTAAGGTCGCCATATTACCGGCAGAATCTGCATCATAAGCGATTAAAACCGTATCGGTAAACCGTTTTATTAAGTCTATCTGTTTAGTGGTTAAAGCTGTTCCCAGAGATGCTGCTACATTATTAAATTCGTATTGTTGAGTTATTAAAACATCGGTATAACCTTCTACAATAATTATATAATTCTTTTTTCGGATATCTTCCTTGGCAAAGTTTAAATTGTATAAATTACTCCCTTTGTTATAAACCAACGTTTCCGGAGAATTTATATACTTGGGCAAAGAATCATCTAAAATCCTGCCTCCAAAACCTATTACCCTCCCTGATAAGTGAAAGATAGGAAAAATTATCCTGTCTCTGAAATAGTCAATATATTTCCCTTCTATTTTGCTCTTTTTTATTAGTCCGGCCTTGATTAGCTCTTCGTACGAATATCCCTTTTTCTTTAAAAAGTTAGTTAATGCGTCCCAGCCGGGAGGAGCATAACCTAATCTATACTTTTCGACACTAGTATCGTTAATTCCTCTTTTTTTTAAATAATTTATTATTTTTTTCCCTTGATTAGTCCTAAATAGGCATTCTCGGTAATAATTTGCAGCCAGATTATTTAATTTATATAACCTTTCTTTTTTCCTGTAAAGTAAATTTTCTTTTTCTTCGTCTACGGGGAGAGATACGCCTGATTTTTTAGCTAACATTTCCACTGCTTCAAAAAAGCTAAATTTCTCATATTTCATAAGAAAATTAAAAACATTACCCCCTTCTCCACATCCAAAACAATGAAATAACTGTTTTTCAGGACTAACCATAAAAGAAGGGGTCTTCTCTCCATGAAAAGGACATAAACCTTTAAATCCCTTTCCTGCTGGCTTTAAGTGTACATACTCTGAAATAATATCTACAATATCGCAATGATTCCTTATTTCTTCCAGTAAATCAGATGAAAATTTCAAATATAAATCACCTACATATTATTATCGTTATGTGTAATTAATGAAACACTTTCTTTTTTTAAAACTCCTAAATTTATCTTCGTATTAATATATTCTACAAAAGTTTTAATTTTCCTCTTTTTTTATAAAAATATTTTAAAAAAAATACTAGTTGATTATTTTTAATATAAATCAACTAGTCTAAGATAACTTGCTTTATATTTTTTGGGAGAAAATCAGAAAGTAAACCTAAAAATTTAGCTGTAAATTTTCTTCTCTGAAATTTTTTTCTTTCTTTTCGACCTTTCCATACTTTCCGCCGCCACCCGCACTTAATTTTAAAAGTCCCTTTCTGGCTAAAATTATATTCTTAGCAATTTCAAATCCTACTACCTGGCTAATTTCCTGATAAGAAGCTTGGTGTAGTATATTCATTTCAGTTCCAAAGTAACCAAACAATTTATTCAGGGTTTTTTTACCTACACCGGGTACAAATTCTAAAGGAACCTGGTGATAATAAGGTGGACGATGAGAAGGAGAAATAGACTGTTGGTAATTTCCGATTTCCACAATCCGATCAAAAACACCTTTTACTATTTTGTTACTCCCGCATTTTTCGCATTTATAAACTGGAGGATTGCTGTTTGCTGTATAATTACAAATCTCGCAAAAAGTTCGATGATATCTGCCCAGTTTAGGGTCAAGGCCGTAATTGGTAGTTATCCTTCTTCCTTCTTTTCTCTGTAAGGCTAAAAGTATCTCTTTAAAATTTGCCTTCTCCAGTTCTACTATATTATATTCTCGGCCAATCTTGGGTAGAGAATGTGCATCCGAATTAGTTAAAAAAGTATATTTGGCTAATTCTCTTAAATGGTCAGCAATTTTTGTATCTGCACTTAATCCTAATTCTATAGCAGGAATCTTTTTTAGAGTAGACCCGCTAAACATCTCCGGTAATCTTCTGACACAATTCCCATAAACACTTTTATGGGGAGTAAATGCATGGGCGGGGATTAAAATCCCTCCAATCCGGTTTATAATTTGAAATGCTTCCTGGGCACTGATTTTACAATTTTGACTG
>JAHIPR010000342.1 GCA_018903015.1 bacterium | reverse complement strand
TAACCTCCATAAAAAACAATATTATTTTTATTCACTCCAGTTAATAATCTATCTTTTATTGATTGATATTTTTGATATTTCTCTACTTAACTCCCCCTCTTTTTCATATATTATTTCTGTAATTATACCATATCAAGTCAAACTTATTAAACACTTCGTTTAGGTTATAAAAATATTTCATATTATTTAAATCTACAATGTCAAATATAGAAAGAAAAAAAGAGGAAAGTAAAAAAGTAGCTTATCCCTTTTTTCTTCCCTATTCTCTCACATACCTTTTATAACATTATTATCCTTTATTTAACCGAAATCTAAAAACCAATAATTGATAACTTATTTTTATTATTTTTTACCAAAAAAAGAGGATTTTTGAAAATTTTATAGAATATATATTTTAAGCTTAAAAAAACTATCTAAATAATTAAATCTATAAGAAAATAGGAATATTATGAGTTTTCGCAACAAATTGATTAATCTTTTTTATAAAACAGCTATAGGTAGTAAGAAAATCCGAAACTTTCTTACTCCTATTGGAGTAATCTTTTTTTTCAGTCTTATTGGATTACTTATTATAGTATCTCTTTGGTTTGATAAAGTCCTGCATTTTCCCAAACTTATTTCTTATCCACTAAGCACCATGATATCTTTTTTTATTCTTTCTATAGGTTTATTCTTAATGCTATGGTCAATTTTAAATTTTGTTAGAGTAAAGGGAACACCTGTGCCTTTCAACCCACCTCCTAAATTAGTGACTACCGGACCCTATTCTTATATCAGAAATCCCATGCTCAGTGGTGTTTTTATATTAATGTTTGGATTTGGTATCTTATTTAGATCAATTTCTCTGGTTTTCGTATTTACTCCCCTTTTTATTTTACTTAATTTTCTCGAGTTAAAGACCATTGAAGAACCAGAATTGGAAAAACGTCTTGGTAAAGATTATTCCAAATATAAAAAAAGGGTTCCGATGTTTTTTCCAAGATTTAAGAAAAATTAAAAAAGGTAACCAAATGAGTACATTTATTTTAATGAAAATACTTGAATCTGCCCCGAGTAGATATGACCAAGGAATTCGCATTCTTACTCTCGGAAAATTGGATAAAGTTTATAATCGTTTAACATCTCACATAAAGAAGGGACAAAGAATCCTTGACCTTGGCTGTGGTACCGGTGCATTAACCTTAAGGGCAGCTCAGAAAGGTGCAAAAGTAAAAGGAATCGATATTAATCCCCAAATGTTAGAAATTGCCCAAAAACAAGCAAGCAAGAAAAATCTCCTCCAAAATGTTAATTTATCTGAGATGGGAGTCGCTGAGTTGGAAAGCGAAAAATCAAACGATTACGATGTGGTAATGAGCGGTCTTTGCTTTTCAGAATTAACTGAAAGCGAATTAGTTTTTACTTTAAAAGAAATAAATAGAATATTAAAACCAAGCGGGCTTCTCCTTGTTGCAGATGAAGTAAGACCTAAAAGTATTTTAAAGAGAATCTTAAACCTCAAAGCTATAATAAATTCCATAGGTAACGCCAGAGAAAATTCCATAGTTATATCCATAAAACAATCCCTCCCTTAAGTTATAATCTAAACTTAAGGGAGGTAGAAAAATGGTAGGAGTAGCGGTGTATATAACTGTTAAATCACTTTGGAAAAGATATAAAAATAAAAATATCTTGTTCTGGTTGAAATTAATTTTTTCAAATAGCTGTTTCGCCAATTTTATCTCCCCCATAGATCTATTGTCCCTTATTTTCAACAACAAATTAGTTAATTCTAAATTAACTATTCATAAATTGAAGTGACTGCAGTGTTATCCTATTTATTACATTCCCCTCTGAATCACTTGAAATGTATATCGTAATATCTTAATATATATATGATATTTTTCTCATAAAAGGAGTGATTTAACATGAAGGTACTTATTGTGGGAGGCGTTGCCGGAGGAGCAAGTGCGGCTGCCCGGTTAAGACGCCTCGATGAAAACGCAGAAATAATTGTTTTGGAAAGAGGAGAGTATATTTCTTTTGCCAACTGTGGCCTCCCTTATTATATTGGTGAGGTAATAAAAAAACGGGATAATTTAGTGGTCCAATCTCCCGAAAGTATGAAAGAAAGATTTAATCTCGATGTAAGAGTCTTAAATGAAGTTAAAAATATTGATATTGAAAAAAAACAGGTTGACATTTACGATATTAAAAACAAGAAAAACTATAGAGAAAGTTATGATAAATTAATTCTCTCTATCGGGGCTGTTCCCATTAAACCCCCCGTTAAAGGATTTAACTCCCCTAACGTATTTACCTTGAGAGACATACCCGATACCCTGGCCATTAAAAATTTTGTGGATAAACATAATCCTAAAAGCGCTGTGGTAGTAGGTGCGGGTTTTATCGGGATGGAGTTAGTGGAAAATCTTTATAGAAGGGGAATTGCCATTACCATAATTGAATTAGCAGAACAGGTATTAGCCCCCCTGGATAGTGGAAATGGCTTCCCTGATTCATCAACACTTGAAAGAAAAAAAGGTAGAATTTTATCTAAACGATGAGGTAAAAGAAGTTGAACATCGGAAGGAATTTTCCCTGGTTAAACTCGGCAGCGGACGAGAGATAAAGACCGATATGGTCTTAATCGGCATAGGGGTGCGCCCTGAAGTTACTCTGGCAAAAATATCGGGTTTAGAAATTGGTGAAAGGGGAGGTATAAAAGTAGACCGTTTTTTAAAAACTTCTAACCCTGATATCTATGCAGTTGGCGATGCTATCGAAGTGGTAGATTATATTAACGGAAATCTTACTCTTATCCCTCTTGCCGGACCGGCCAATAAACAGGGAAGGATTGCAGCCAATAATATCTGCGGGATAGCAGAAGAATATGAAGGAACGCAAGGCACTTCCATATTAAAGGTATTTGATATGACTGTGGCGGCTACCGGAAATAATGAAAAGCTGCTTAAAAGATGTAATGTTCCTTATAAAAAATCTTTTACTCATTCTTCATCTCATGCCGGATATTATCCCGAAGCTCTCCCCTTATCTATCAAGCTTCTCTTTTCACCGGATAGCGGTAAAATTCGGGAGCCCAGATAGTAGGTTACGATGGAGTAGATAAAAGGATAGACGTTATCGCTACGGCAATACGAGCTGGGATGACGGTCTACGACCTGGAAAAATTAGAACTGGCTTATGCCCCACCCTACAAGACTTTGTATTGTAAAGGGTCTTACGGAAAAAGAGAGCAATGTTACCAATATTCAGGAACGCCTTGATTTACTGCATAAGATAGAGACGGCGATGCAATTTAATTTCACATCACTTTTATCTGCTCGGGAGGAGATTATTACCGGAGCTTTAGTGCCCACCAGTGTATGTCCTACCTGGTAATTGGCATAATAGGTAAGTGCTTTGCCAAAGATATTTCCAGCTGCAATATCAGGAACAATTAGGATATCGGCTTTACCTGCTACCGGTGAAACAAT
Organism: bacterium; assembly: GCA_018903015.1. The sequence goes on along the minus strand of JAHIPR010000342.1, from coordinate 190 downwards.
TCCTTTTTTCTCGGCAGCAAATTCTGAAATAGCATTATCTAAAGCCAGCGGCCCATCGATTATACAGCCGATAATCTGTTTTCTTTCATTCATTTTGGAAATCATTCCTGCTTTGATGGTCTCTTCCATATCGGGATTTATAGTTTCTACTGCAGCTAAAAGAGCGACTTTGGGAATTTCTATTCCCAGT
>JAHIPR010000341.1 GCA_018903015.1 bacterium | reverse complement strand
TCTATTCTCTGGTTGTAATAACTTGCAAAATCCCAGAAACCGGGGAAGTTTAAAAATAGCGGGAAGGTTGGAGTCCAGGTAAGTTTATTCCCTCCTCCAAGATACCATTTATCGTATCTTTTTAGTAAATTTAATATATCCATCAAAAACTCCTTTCTCTAAATACAAAAAATTTATTATCCTTTCATACCGGTTAAAGTTATGCCTTCTACAAAATATTTTTGAGCAAAGAAAAAGAAGATTAGTATAGGAATCATTGCCACCACAGCAGCGGACATTTGATAGGGCCAATTAGTTACATATAGTGAATGAAAGGCTGATATCCCGACTTCTATAGTCCTCATCTTCATACTCCTGGTTACAATGAGCGGCCATAGCAATGCCCGCCACGTTCCCATTAAAGTGAAAACACCCAAAGTTGCAAGAGCTGGTTTGGATAAAGGAATGATTATCTTTAAATATATGGTAAATTCTGAGGCGCCATCAATTCTGGCACTTTCAGATAGACTGAAGGGAATGGTCATAAAAAATTGTCTCAATAAAAAAATTCCCCACACATTACTTAAAAGAGGTATGATTAAGGCCCAGAAAGTATCAATCCAACCAAAATTATTTATTATTATAAAAGAAGGTATTAAAGTTACCACCCCTGGTACCATCATGGTGGAAAGATATAACATAAATAACTTGTCTCTCCCAGGGAACTTTATCCTGGAAAAGGCATAAGCAGCCATAGAACAGAAGAAAAGTTGCCCCATAGTAACAAAAATTGTAGTTATCGTAGTGTTAAAGAAAAAACGACCAAAAGGAAGCGCTTTTAAGGCTTCAGGATAATTGCTCCATAGAAATTTACCGGGAATAAATTTTGGAGGAAATTGATATACTTCTAAGTCATTCATTAAAGAAGTAGATACCATCCAGATAAAGGGTATTAACATACTCAACGCTACTGTTAAGAGGATAAAATATATCACAGTATTAGTAATTAATCTTTTAGTTCTTCTCTTTTTTTTATTATCTATAATAATTTTTTACCTCCATTTATTCATATCTTATGAATAACTGATATCTTTCTTAAGATATTTGAATTGTAAGTAGGTCACAAATAAAATGATTAGGAAGAGTATCCAGGATGCTGCAGCAGAATATCCCATCTTCATGTAGTCCCAAGCATTTCTATAGATATAATACACTACTACATCTGTACTGCGTGCTGGTCCTCCTCCAGTCATTACGTATACCGAAGAAAAAACCTGGAAAGAACCTATAATAGAAGTTACTAATACAAAAAATGTGGTAGGTCTTAATAGAGGTAAAGTTATATGCCAGAAAATATTCCACCTGTTCCCTCCATCTATCATAGCAGCTTCATAAAGGTGAATAGGAATACCTTGAAGCCCTGCTAAAAATATCACCATTTGATAACCCATGTTTATCCATATACCCATCAACATCAAAGAGAGCAGAGCTGTATTAGGGCTGGTAAGCCAGGGGAAGGGTCCAATATTTATCTTTCCAAGAAGGTAATTTATAATTCCGAACTCAGGATTATACATCCACTGCCATACCATAGCAATAGCAACAAAAGAAGAAACACTTGGTAGGAAATAGATAGTTCTTAAAAAATTTATTCCACGAATTTTTTGATTCATCATAATAGCAATAAAAAGAGAGAAAGCCATGCCCAGAGGGACATTTAAAGTGTAGATAACGGTATTCTTCATCGCATTCCAGAATTCAGCATTTTGAAAAAGATTCAAGTAATTTTCAAAGCCCACATATGGTTTAGCTGGTACAATTATATTCCATCTATGGAAACTTAGATATAAAGAAAAAATAATGGGGCCCACTGCGAATATTAAAAGATGTATTAATGAAGGTGCGAGAAAGAAATACCCCCAGGAAGTTTTTCTTAATAAGCTGGTCCGCTCAATATAAATCAAATAAGCCATTACAATATAGGCTATAATAATTCCTAATAAGAGAGAAAAAAATACTTTAATGACCAGATTTTTTATTTCATTCTCTGTATTTGTGAAATCATCTGATAAGATAAAGAAAGTCTCTCCGCTTTCTCTTACTATTCCTGCTTTATTTCTGATCTTATTTACTTCAATTTCGAAAACCTGGTCATCTAAGTTTTCAATATCCTGGGGTATTTTTATATCGACTACTTTATTTCCATCTTGGTCAATTGCAGTTGTTTGAAACAACTCATCTTCTCGAAATATCGTTATATCATAATCAAATAATTTCTTAATTTCTTTAATGTCAAGCGTTTCTGGTAAATCGATGCTTTCTACTACTCTTACTGCGGTATCTATTCTCTCATTCTCTATTTTCAACATCGAATTGTAAACTAAAAAACTATAAAAAATCCCCATAAAAAATAAAGGTAAAATAATTCCGATTATAAATTGCATCCAATATTTTTTCTTGGGAAATTTCGCAGCATCAGTAGTTACTGCTATCCCCATATGTTTTATATTCGCTTTATAGATATTGATACTGGTTAATATCACAATAAATAAAGCAACTAACACCATTAGTAATAAGTTTTTCTGGGTAAATAAAGTATAGATTAGTAATTCAGTATAAGGTTCGACTATACCGATAAATCCGGAAATTTCCCATTCATTATGATCAAAGATTGGAGCAATCGCTACAAAATATTTTGGGGACCTGTTATTGTTATTGAGTAATATTACTTCTTCTCTTTCTCTCCCAATGGCCAGGTCTACAATTTCTTGAGGAAGCCAATCTTTTTGGCTTATATTGATATTCTTTCCTGTACTGTAAAGCAAATCATTTTCATAAAAAAAAGCAAGATCGCCTTTATAGAAATCTGTATATCTTCCAAACAGATCAGATTTGAGATTGTATCCACATACAAGAATTCCTATTTCATCTTCTTCTAAAACAACGGTTGAATAACTGATTTCATAGACTTCATTATCGTAAAACCTGACATCTGCTATTGTATCCTCATAAGTAAGTACGTCTTTTACCATTGAATCCTGTAAAAATAGTGCAATTCCCGGTGGATTACCATATTGATATATTTTTTTATTTTCTTTAAATAATATAGCAAAATCAATTTTTTTATTGGATATGAGTTCATCAAGTTCAAAGATATTTTTTGATAAATTTAATTTAGATACAATCCATTTTGAATCATCTATAATTCTGTTTCTTATAGCTTTATGTACACCATTAATTAATTTTGCTTCACTAAGTAACTGTGATTCTTTGGTATTTTCTAATTTTTGTATTCCATAAGAGTTAAAGAGAAAACCGATTATTAAAGTTGGTATCCATACTAACAGTATCATAAAAAGAAAGACTTTTTTCTCTTTGCTCACTTCAAACCTCCAGAATAACCTTTGGGGTATTTAATAAATACCCCAAAGGTTATCACTTATAACATTACTGGGATAATTCTTTATCAATTTGTTCAGCTGCTTTAGTGAACACTGTATGTATGTCGGTTTGTTTCACCAATACTTCCTCGATTGCGTTTGCGGTTATATCTTCAACCATTGAAAATTTCTCAAGTATGGTTCCCCAGGGTTGTCTACAGTAGGGAACTTCGGAAACAAATACCTTTTCTAAGCCATAGCGGTCATTTTCTACTATAGCTTCTGCAACCGATATAACTGCTGGAATAGCTAATCCCATGACACCTCTTGTAGTTTGAGAGAATTCACCGGCAAGAAATGCTGCTAGTTTAACTGCTTCCCTCTTGTGTTTGGTAGATTCCGGTACACACCATCCGGATTCGTACATAACAGTGACATGTTCTTTACCTTCCGGGGTTGGGAGTCCAACCACCCCAACATTTATATCACCTGTGTCTATATATTTCCTTATAGTTGGTAACCACCAATGTCCACTTTCAACCATACCAACCTTTCCGGTATAGAACATCATTCCCGTTCCACCCATAGCCGAGAGTGTTTCTGGTGAAGGAGCAACCTTATGTACCGTTACCAGGTCTAATAAAAATTTAATAGCATCTTCAGTGTTTTTGCTATTAAAATATCCCGTTGCCTTGTTACCGTCAGGATTAAGGACGTCCCCTCCATTTGTCCAAACCCAGGGTTGCCACATATACAGCCATTTTGAAAAAGTAGCCCCAAACTGATCAGTCTTTCCATCGCTATCTATATCTTTAGTTAATAACTTAGCATATCTTAAATAATCTTCCCAGCTCCAGCCAGATTGTGGATAAGGTAAGCCTGCTTCGTCAAAGAGTTTTTTATTATAGTAGATAACCATGGGTGTAAAATCTTTTGGAAAAGCATAAAGTTTATTTCCTCTTTTTGCTAAGTTTAAAACATTCTGATAAAACTGTTCAGTATCTATACCAAGAGGAGCAATATATGGGGTTAAATTTAAGAGAACATTTTTGTTTATAAAAGCTGGGATTATTACTGAGTCAAGCAAAAATACATCAGGAGCAGTATTTGCTGCCATTGAAGTAAGTATTTTTTGCTCATAGGATTCAGGTATAGACTCAAGTTCCACTTTTATATCCGGATTAAGCCTCATAAACTCATCCAAATTTTTCTGTTCTATTGCGATTTCCTCTGGTCCACCCCAGAATGCGACTCTCAATTCTACCGCAGAAGCAGTTAAGGCTAATACAAATAACAAAATCACCACTACACTTAAGATATATACTTTTTTCATTAAAATTTCCTCCTTTAATAAATTTAAAACTATTTAGAAATCTCTGTTCGCTTTTAATTTTTTATTTTATACCACCTTCTTTCATTTTTTAGAATTTTTTCTTCGATAATATTAACTATGTCTCTCTG
>JAHIPR010000340.1 GCA_018903015.1 bacterium | reverse complement strand
TCTATTCTCTGGTTGTAATAACTTGCAAAATCCCAGAAACCGGGGAAGTTTAAAAATAGCGGGAAGGTTGGAGTCCAGGTAAGTTTATTCCCTCCTCCAAGATACCATTTATCGTATCTTTTTAGTAAATTTAATATATCCGTCAAAAACTCCTTTCTCTAAATGCAAAAATGTACTATCCTTTCATCCCGGTCAAAGATACGCCCTCTACAAAATATTTTTGCAAAAAGACATACAAAATTAGTATAGGTAGGATTGCAATAATTGCAGTAGCAGCAGCAGCTCCTAAGTACAATGACTGTATTCCGAAGAATGATGCAACAGCTAATGTAACAACTCTTTTTTTAGGCGCTTGTATGAGATATAAAGCAAACTGATATTCGTTCCATACAGCAACACCAGTAAGAATCGCTACTGTTGTTGTTACAGGTTTTAATAGGGGTAAAATAATCCTAAAAAATACACTGAATTTACTACACCCATCTATTGTTGCAGCTTCATCTAAGCTTACTGGAATTGTAGAGATAAATTTGGTATATAAAAATATACTTAAAGGCAATAAAAAGGTTGTGTTTACTAAAATAATACCCCAATAAGTACTTACAGCACCAATTCTAGAAAACATGGTAAGCAATGGTACGATTATACTAAGAGGAGGCACCATCATAACACCAATAATGAGTATCAAAATGTATTTGTTAAATTTTATTTTGTTCCTTGCAAGAGGGTAAGCTGCCATGCCCCCAATTAATATTACCAAAAATACTGTAACTAATGTTATAATAACACTATTCTTAACCGCAGTAAAAATATGAGCATTTTCAATTGCCCTAGTGAAATTTTCCAAATAGAGTTGTTTTGGCAACAACCATCTTGATGAAGAATCTGTTTTAGGTTTTAATGCCAACACTATTGCAATGTAGATTGGTAAGAAATGAACTGCTGCTATTATGAGTGCTACAATTGTTTTGATTATATTTGAGATTTTCACTAATATTCAACCTCCCTACTTTTCAAGGAATATTGAAGTACTACACTTACAAACATGATCAAGGCAAACAAAAAGATGCCCATAGCCGATGCATATCCAGCCTTTTGGCTATTAAAATAAGAGTAGCCAATAAGAGTTGAAATAGAATGTGTCGCATAACCCGGTCCACCATTAGTGAGTGCTTTAATGACATCAAAGAGCTTTAATCCACCAATTAAATTTATTGTTAGGCTCGTCACAATTGCTGGCATAAGGAGTGGTAGTGTAATATGTTTAAATTTTGCAAATGCAGATGCTCCATCAATATTTGCGGCTTCAAAATAAATATCTGGTATGCTTTGTAAGCCAGCCAGATAAATAATCATTGATATACCACAATACTGCAATGTATTTACTAAAACAATAAGCCCAACTGCACGGGAACCATTTGCTAACCAATCCAATTTATCAAGACCAAACAAACCCAGCACATCATTTAATGCACCCTGATTATATTGAAATAAAAAATACCACATATAACCCATAATGACTGCAGCAATTAGCACGGGTAAATAAATAAACGTTCTAGCGATAGTACGAATTCTAAAATAGCTGTTTAAAAGCAAAGCATAAGAAAGTCCTAATATCTGTTGAAATAAAGTACTACCAAAACCATAAATGAGAGTGTTCTTAAAGGAAAGTAACAAATTAGGATCTTTGAATAGGTATTTAAAGTTTTCCAATCCTACGAAACTAGATGTTTGTGAATATCCGTTCCAATTCAGAAATGAATATCTAATACCCATTATAAAAGGATAAACAACAAATATGGCAAATAAAACTAGCGCCGGTATATACATGATATTAATATTATTTTTTTTGATTTTCTTAATTTGCATAAGCTCCTGCTTAAGAAACAATTTATCAACTTAAGGCTGGAATAAAATTTTTATCCTTTTATTCCAGCCTTATTCAAACTACGTTTAATGATACTAACGTCCAACAATCTTACTTATACAATTGTTTAAAATCTCTAAGCATTATTTCAGCAGCACCTTTAGCTGTCATATCTCCTGAAAGTATGCCTGCGCCAGTTGAACACATTACATCCCACATACCACTTGGTAAGAATTCTCTATCAAAATATCCGAACGCTTCAACATCACTCCATAATTCATAACTAGCAATTAAAATTCCTGTATCGCTTGTTACAGTTGTTAGACCTGCTGCCATACCACCACTAGTTGCAAGTGCACTCATAACTTCAGGTTGAGCTAAATATGCCAAGAATCTTTTGCATTGTTCAGGATATTTTGTGTCTTTCCAAATACCTATAGTATTATGTTCTCCAGATATTAAGGATGGTTCATCACCAGCATAATAAGCTGGAATTGGGAAAAATCCTAAGTTTGCATTCGGAGCATAAGTCAACGCTTCAGTTACACCATAATTACCATAAAATTCAAAAGCCACTGCGCCCTCGCCTAATGCTTGCGCAGAGTCTCCGAATGTAGATGTTAACACATCCACATTAACATAACCTTTGTCTTGTAACGCCTTCATAAAACCTGCAACTATTTCCCATTTTGCTGTATCAAAAATTCCTGCTTTTAAATCATCCCCTGAATAGTTGTTCACATCAGTAATATAAACAGAAGGAGCTGCCCAATCAAGGAAATTACCTATTGTCCAGTGGTCTTTACCTCCCATATGAACAGGAGTTACACCAATTGCTTTTATCTTTTCCATAGCTGCAAACATATCATCCCAATTCTTAATCGTTGCTACATCCACGCCTGCTTTGGCTACCACATCTTTGTTGTAAATCACACCAGCAATATCTACATCGATTGGTAAAACATATACATGTCCATCTTTGTCTGTAATTACTGATTTAAGTATAGTAGTTATGGAATCTGCCCATGATTGATCTTCAAGTGGTGTCAAATATTCGCCGTAACGTGCAATTGACCATCCATGAGTTGCCCACATATCAGGTAACGCATTAGCTGCCATTTTTGCTTTCAATAAAGATTCATAATCCGAGCTACCAGGAATTAGTTCTACTACAATGTCAGCATTTTCTGCATTAAATGCATCAACAGCCACTTGAGTTGCGTCTGTAATGGCTCCTCCAGCAAAGTTAATCATATAAGTTAATTTCACTTGCTCAACTGGTGTCTCTGTTGTTGTTTTGGCTGCAGTAGTTTCAGCTGCCGCAGTAGTTTTATAACCTGCAAGTGAAAAAGCCACAACCATTGACATACTTAATACCAGCACTACTATCCATAATAATGATTTTTTCATTCTTAACTCCTTTCTTTGTAATGAATTAAAATTATAAACTACATATATTTTTTATTTTATACCACCTTCTTTCATTTTTAAAATTTGTTCTTCGGTAATATTAACTATTATTTTTTATTTTATACCACCTTCTTTCATTCATTTTTAAAATTTGTTCTTCGGTAATATTAACTATGTTTCCCTGCTGATTAGTTCTACATCTAACATTATCTTTTTCATCTTTTTCCGGCTACCATTTATACGAGAAAGTAATAGTTTAACACTTTCTATACCTAATTCCTGTTTCTTTAATCTGATAGTAGTTAATGCAGGAGACGTAAGAGAGCAAAAGGGGATATCATCATAACCAACTAATCCGATATCCTCAGGTATTCTTAATCCTTTTTCCCGGATAGCCTGCATAGACCCAAAGGCCATCATATCGTTGTAAGCAAAGATAGCGGTAAAATTCAGATTTTTTTCCAGCATCTGCTTTGTCCTTTTATGCCCATCTTCCATACTTATATCACCAACACTTATGAGAGAATCATCCCAAGGTATTCCGTATTCCTTCAGGGCCTTCTTGTACCCCTCTAATCTACCTTTAGCAGGTGATTTGTACAAGAAACCATCTATTAAAGCTATCCTTTTATGCCCTTTTTTAATCAGATACTCGGTTGCTAAAAAACCGCCTTTGACTTCATTATTATAAACTGCATCTAATTCAATATTTTCAAAATCTCTACCTACAACTACAAAAGGGATATTTGCTTCAATAAGATTCTTTATATCATCATCTCTACCTTGAACCGGGGTTATGAGTAATCCGTCTACTCGTTTTGCTAACAGCAAATTTATTGCTTCTTCTTCTTTATTGTAATCCCTTTGAGTGTTGGTAAGAATTATGTGATAATTTTTCTCCCTGGCTGCTACTTCCATTCCATTTAAAACCTCAGCATAAAAAGGGTTTCTATTATCTTCAATTACTACACCTATTGTTCCTGTTTTCTTGGTTCTTAAAGCCACAGCCGCCGCATTACGAATATATCCTAATTCTTTGGCAATCTGGAGTACCCGCTTTTTGGTCTCTTTTTTTATATCAGGTTTATCATTTA
>JAHIPR010000339.1 GCA_018903015.1 bacterium | reverse complement strand
TTTTACAGACAGTTAGGAAAATTCCTTATGGTGAAACCAGGTCCTATAAAGAGGCAGCAGAAGCAGCCGGTTGTCCTCGGGCATATCGGGCAGTGGGAAATACCATGAGAAATAATCCTTTGCCCTTAATTATCCCCTGTCATCGGGTCATAAAAAGTGACGGTAGTTTAGGAGGTTTTTCTGGCAAAGAAGGCATTGTTTTAAAAAAGAAGATGATAGATTTAGAATCTGAGGGAAAATAAGGGATAGTCATAATAAGTAGCAAGCCTGGCTTGAATTTTAGATATAATCTCTTCCAGAAGATAGGTAGGAGCTAAATCATATCGGACGACACTTTCATAAAAAATCAGTTTAATTAACTGGCTATGGGTTAACTCTATTTTACTTGCCATAAAGGTTAAAGAGCCAGTTAGAGATAAAGCAGGTGTACCATTCACATCTATAACGTAGGTGTTTCCTGATTTATCTTCCATAAAGTCAATTCTGATAGCATCACTGGCTCCCACGGCATCAAAGGTATTGATTGCTATTTGGGCAAGTTTTTTAAATCTTTCATCATCCCGGTAGATTATTTCAAGTTTTTCCCTCATTTTATATTCTTTCTTTTTAGTGGAAGTATATCTGATACCATGGTCTTTGGGGAAAGCGATAATAGGTAAAACGTATTTTTTAGCTTTACTGCCCAGGACCCCAACAGTATATTCTCTTCCGGGTAAATATTTTTCAATGATTAATTTTTCAGGACCCAATTCTTTTTTTAGACCGATAAACCTGTTTTTTAGTTCTTGAAGATTATGCACTACAGATTTAGGGGTAATACCTATACTATCTCCTCCGCCGACTGGTTTTATCATCAGGGGAAATCCGATTTTCTCTATCTGGGAGAGTAATTTTATTTTATTAAATCGAAAGTGGGTGTCAAATATAAAATGATTCGGAACTAAAATATTTTTCACCTTGAGTTTGATATAAGTAAGATCTTTATTGCGGCAGATTTCCATGCTTTCAATACCGGAGAGGGCGCAGGGGATATAGTATTTGTTTAACTGTTTACGGACCATTGCTGCACCATGCCCGCTATAAAAGGTATGAGGGATATCTTTATATCCTTCTGCCAGGATAAAGGCCAGATCAATGGGTTTATGTTTGCTGGTAAACTTGTCTAATTGTTCTGGCGAAAGAAGGTCTAAAGATAAAATATTATTATTAGTCTCAATCAAAGCCTTGCGGATAGCATCTACTTCTTCTATAGGAATACATTCTCTAAAGAGCCCCTTACGTTCTCTCTGGCTTACCTGGTTATAAACAAATAAAATATTTTTTATCATGGATATATCACCTTTCCATCGAGTTTATCATATTCTCAATGCTTTTTTGAAGAACGGCTTATTTCTAAGATTATTCGTTATTCTCTAAAGCATATTTTTATTTGGATAGCGTTCTTTTAAAAATTAAAGTAAGAAATGATTTTTGCAGCATTACAAGATAGGTAAAAAGAGGTTTTGGGATTATTCTATAATTGTTACAGGATAAAACCTACTAATATTTTATAATAAGATAATAAAAAATACAAATATATTAATATAGTATCGAGTATATGGTATTGAGTATCGAATTAAGAAAGCGAAAGAAAAGATAGAAAAAGCGGCATTCTTCTTTCTATCTAACATACCCCATTAAAGCATACACTAACTTGTGCAGTGTTAGCATGCTAACTTTTTTTAAGTATTTTTTGAGAATAACATCTAAACCAAATCCTTCAGCCAGGGTGTATAGAGAGATTTTAATTTAATGGCTAGATTTGCCGGCTAATTCAGTAATTTTTTTAGTCTCCCCGATTACGATTAATAAATCTCCCTTTTTTATTATGTCTTTTGCTTGAGGTGAGATATTAAAGCTATTATTTCTTTTTATGGCTAAAACATTTATTCCATATTTATTCCGCAAATCAAGTTCACTTAAAGTTTTATCCACAAAATCAGGCAAGGCTTCAATCTCAATAACATTATAATCGGGTTCCAGATCTATATAATCTTTAATATCCGGGGTGATTAATCTTTGAGCAATCCTTGCCACCATATCTCTTTCGGGGAATACTATTTTATCGACTCCGATTTTTTCTAAAACCTTTGCATGTAGATTGTTTTGGGCTTTAGCGATAATATATT
>JAHIPR010000048.1 GCA_018903015.1 bacterium | reverse complement strand
AATTGTCCCTTGATTGCCTTTAAGGGTGATGCTGCTTTTATCCCGGAACGGACAAAGGCTTGATATCGGCTGGCGGCTGCTTTTCGCTCTTGGTTAAGATGATCATGGTTGTTCATCAGACAGTAGGCATGTAATAGGAAGTGATATCTTTTTACCACCTGACATAAGACGCCAAGGAAATCAGCAAAGTCTTTCTCATCAAGTAAGATCGCCTGCTGGGCATTTCCTCTGGAGGTGAGGTGATAAACTGCTCCGGCAAATTCTATCCGTAATGGTCTGGTCATGTGGCCAATATAGAATATCCTTCGTTATATTGCAAGACTTGACCCTCCCCTATTTATTCAAACCCCCCTACTAAAATTTTACATTATCGACCTAACCCCATTTTTTCTTATTAACACTTCTAAATTTCTTTGAAGCATATTATAGTCATCTAACAGGCAAAGCTTTTTTAACTTTTCAATTGTTTCAAGAGAAAGTTTATCTTTTGAAACCCCTTTAAGTATCACCAGAGTTTCTTCTTCTAAAAATTCTCTTCCTGGAACAATATATTTAGTATAATCTTTATTAATTGGGCAAACATCCTGGCATCTCATGCAACCTATGAGACAATTATGCCATGCCGGGTTAACCCATTCTGGAAAATTGTCTGATTTTTCGTTGAAGAAAGTCAAACATTTTTCCGCACTTATTAGAAATCTATCCTGACGGATTACACCGGTCGGACACTTATTTATACAAGCTGTACATTTATTACAGCACTCCATCATTCTAACTTCCCGCCAATTATCCTCTATACATGGGATATCAGAAAAAAAAGCCTTCAATCTAAAAAAACTTCCCCAACCGTCTATATACGCAAGATTATTTCTTCCATAACTTGCCAGTCCACTGTGGACTGCAAGAAGTTTTACTGGAAGTTTCGCAGTATATACTTTGTAACCGTATTTTCCTAAATAGAGGGATAGGATATTTGAAGCTTCTTTATCTGTATTGTTTAAATAGGTAGGCGGAATAATGACACAATATGCTTTGTCAGCTAATTTGAATTTTACACTGACTTTAGGTTGTAATGCGGCAGCAATAATTATCGATTTAGCCATGGGAAAATCGGTAGGAGGTTCAAAATTAAAATATAAATTATAACGCGATATTATTTCATCGTAAAAATCTCTACTTAAGATTCCTTGTTCGAGAAGGTTTTCTAAGTCCCACTGTAAATCAGGCAAATGTTGAATAGAAACAATAGAACTCTTAAAATTAGTATTTGCTAAATACTGATCTAATTCTTTAATTACTTTATCCAAATTTATAACCTCCCAATGTTAAATTTTTTTAGCCGATTCAGAAAACATCGCCCACATAACCTAAGCCTTTTTCCACAAGAACGGTGCATTCCCTAAAACGGAAATCAGTCGAATAATACTCGGCAAGAATATCTGATTAAGATCCCGGATCATTATACATAAACCTACTTCTCCGCCTTACCTGTATCGAGGTAAGTCTGCAGTCTCTTGAAAATAAGATTCAATCCCCATCTCCTTCATCTGATTATTCATCTGAATCCATCTATATTTAAGGGCAGAATCAAAGTTAGTTTTCTCGCAAGGAAATTCGTCGCATTGAAAACAAAAGTCAACACCCTTCTTTTGATAACAAGTAATAATTCCACAGTTAGGATATTTGCAAGTGCCACTCCGACATCCTTTACAATCTGACTGGGCAAAATAAGCAAGTAATTCTTTAAAAGAAGGGTAGTTTTTAAATACGGGAAGAAATAATGAAAACTTCTCAGCATATCCATCAAAAGCCCCCAGTAACTCTTGTAACTTTTTACTGAGCGTGCTTATTTTACCCTCAGAAAAAGCAAAACATTTACGGCAATTAAGCCCACAGGGCGCAAGAATCTCTAATATATCTTTGTATTCCATTTATTTTTCTCCTTTCTGATATAAACATTTCGTAAAACCTGTGAAACCCGATGTTGATGAGATTTTTTTAAATAATCCTTTTCTCTTTTCATTTTCTACCCTTTAATGAATCTCCCCCGCAGTTCTACTGCAGGGGAGATTCATTTCTAAATTATAAATATTGTGCTTATATTTATATATATACTACATATATCTTCAAAATCCTTCTTTTTCAAATAATAAAACCCTTCGGCAAAAGGACAAAGGGCTAGTAGTTGCCTGGCTCCCGGACAGGACGGGTTTCGCAACTTTTGTATGATAAATGAAACTAAAAATGTATATTGAAAGCTGGAAAAAGTTACTGAATTATTGAGCCGGTACACCTGTCCTTTTTTTCTTTTATATGAAAGATTATGGGAGCGTAAAAGTAAATGAAAGGGATTTTGATACATTTTATTATTGGTCGTTTTTACAGATTATTAATCAACAAGATCAGAGTAAAGGTAACGAATAAATGCCATCTAATAAGACACGGGTGGCGATACAGTCATCTTCATTGTATTTGAGAATTCTTTTCTTTATGTTTACATCACCGGTTTCTATCCATCGATGATACCATTCGATAGATTCAGCACCGGACGGACTTTCATCACGCCAGCGAAATCCCAGATAGGTAGCTAAAGTTTTAATTGAATAATCATTGGCTGGCCATTCTGTCTTTTTCTTTACCACATCATGGTAGAGATCTACTGCATACTCGGGATTAAACATTTTTACTATATCGTCTTCGGACATTACCTCCGGATATTTTTCTTGCAATTTCCTCCATTGGGTTCTTTCGTAGGGTGAATAATAATAAATTACACAGGGTATTGATTTTTGAATAAATTCCCAAGCTTGACTAAAGGCAAGTTTTTCTTCTTGCTCATCTGGTTGGTCGGAGAAGAAAGGAATATACCGCTCGGTGTTAGCATCTCGATTACGACGCTCTAAGAATCCATGCAGATAACAGATATCTCTCAGCGGGTCTGTTTCAATGTCGAAAAATAATTCAGTGGGAGCTTTTGGCAAGGTGACTTGAGCTTTTAAATAGGGTTTGGAACCTCTTTTTGATAAAAGTATTGCTCTTTCTTGAAATTTTTCCAGCGTATCTCTGCCTACTCTTGGGAAAATAGTCTTTTTCCCTTTTTGAAATTGGTTCAGATCAGCTTGAGCTAATTCAGCAACAGAACCTATATGGTTAATCATAACATCTCTTTTTGAACGCCCTAGTTCCGGTATTAAGGTTAAATCATTAGCTTTTCTTAGACATTTAAGACAATAGGTTCTCCAGTGGCATAATTTGCATATTCCTGAGTAAGCAGGCAATGTTTCTAAATCATGATTGGCTATTTTATTAACTTCTTCCAGGCAGCTTTTATATTTACTCCACCAGGATTCTGGATTTCGTGTGCTTTGGGGGGAATTTAAATCATACTCAATTTCTCGCTCATGGATATCCCAAATAAAGGGGTTTCTGCCTGCCGATATACCAAGCCTTTCTAAAATATCGGTATAAAGAGCAAGCTGGACTGTATAGTGGAGCTTTGGTTTACCTTCGGATAAATCATTTTCTCCCTCTAAGCCAGAACCGCTTTTTATATCACCACTAATGTATCCATCACTATCTCTTCTTAAAAGGTCAGGTTCGCCGATTAGATTTCCTGCACTTATTCGACCGCTATATATTAATTCCACGCCATTATTAATGGCTTCTCTGGTTCGTTTTTCTTTTTCAATTCCCGAGTAGAAGTTTAAATCTAAAAACGGTATTTCTAAACCTTTTATTACTTGTTTTTCGAAATCAGTACCTTTTTCCCATAATAATTTAACAAATGCGCTGATGGGGTCCTGTTTTGAATAATCTCCAAAAAGATCCAGGGTTAAACGGTGGGGACATTTGACAAAATTATATAGCATGTTTGCGGAGAGTGCATCTGGCATAGAATTTCTCCTATAACAAAATATTCATTACTTTTTTCTCTTTACCGGATATTTCTACTAATATTTCAGAAGCTTTATAGATATATTCAATATCCTTCGTATCTCCTGCTTTTATAAACAATTTTGAAACTGCTCTCCATAGCCGGGCAATATCGACAAACATCTCGTAAGATTCCTTTATTTCTTTTACTTTTAATATCTGGTAACTTTCTTTTAAGAAATCTCTGTAAAGATTTCTAAACAGTGCGCCGCCGGTACCGGCTTTCTCCATTAACATCGCAGTTGTTTTAAAATCCCCCTCAACATCTTTACTTCGCTTAAACCATTTTATTATTTCTTTGCTGGTTTTTAGGATACCCTTATAGCTAATATTTTGTATGGGGGGATTCAAATAATTTTTAGCATTATTGCCTATGGCCTCCATAATTTCTTTCTTTAAGTCATATTTTTTATTGATGGCTTCAATGGTATAAGAGAGATTTTTAGATGACATAGGTCCCTTTTCGTTTCTAGCCAGTTCAAGGTTCTTTAAAGAGGTTTTAACCAATCCACCTTGTTGAATGGTGTCAGCCAGATAAGCGTTATTTTCATCATATCCGTACATTGCCACATAATGACCGGCAAAGTGAAATTTATTAGTAAAATAGTCCAGATGATAACAATCCAGTTTTATTCCAACGGGAATTTCCGAATCAATATTTTCTTTTACATTTTCCCAGGCTTTTTTCAGTGAAGATGTTTCCCAAACATTCAATTTTAAGTTGAGGTGTCTGGTAATATTTTGAGTCAATAAATCCGTCCTTATTCTTCCCCCGATGAAAGGGAAATCCATTGTTTTCATATTCCAAATAATAAAGTTCAATCCTTCGCCTAATCCAAAAAGCATGGGCTCGGATAAGTTAATTCCTTGATGGAGAAGCAAACTGCCTGTTGCGGTTGTTTCACAATGTTGACCTTCGAATGGTTTAAAGTTTTTAATTATCATTTTCTCCGTCCTCCTCTTTTATATTCATTTTATAATATTAATTTGATATCTATTCAGAAATTTTTTTAAATCTTTGTTAGTTTCCAGAGTAAACATTTTATTTTCTTTTTTCTCCTTCATTTTTAACCTTTAAAAAGGTAGATAAAAAAATAGAAAGCCATTACTAAGGACAAAGACAGTCTGATAAAAAGTGCTATAATACTTCCAATAAAAGTGGCCATGCCAGCTTTTAGGGCCATTGAGTTTTCTTTGCCGGCGATAAGCTCTCCCACAATTGCACCAATAAATACGCCTAATATCATTCCGAAAGGAGGAAAGAAGATGATGCCGGCTATCATCCCTATTATTGCTCCCCAGATTCCATATTTGCTAGTGCCGTATAATTTCGCTCCCAGGAGAGGGAGAAAATAATCCATCAAAGAGACTATAACAGTTAAGACAGCAAACCTGATTAAGAAACTTTTACTAAAAACAGGTTCTTCTTTGGCAAGTTGGAGCAATATAAGGGCAGCATAACTAAGGGGAGGTCCGGGAATTGCGGGAAAAATACAGCCAATTATTCCTATAATAATACAAATTATTCCTAATAAAATTAAAACAAATTCCATCACAATCAGCATTTCCTTCTTTTTTTTCTTTTCCCCTTAGTTTATCATATTTTTTACGTATTCGAAAAAATAGTCGCCCTCGGTATACAGCTGCTCAACCGACATTGAAAAAAATTAAAACAAAATCTTGATGTATTATTAACTTGATAGTATTATTTAATTATATGACATGTCATAATTCTAACATAGATACAATCTATTAAAAAGTTTTTATCAACTGATTAACTATAAAATAGAGATGGGTAAATATTATCAAATGAAAAATTTAGAAAACGAGAGAAATGTTTTAAAAACACAAACTCATTCACTTAAAACTCAGACCTTGGGTGAGGAAATTGCCAACAGCATTACTCACGGTGTCGGAGCAGCTTTAAGCATTGCTGCCCTGGTAATTTTAGCAGTTCTTGCCAGCAGGCGCGGTGATGCCTGGAGAATAGTAAGTTTCAGTATATATGGAACTACACTGATTTTGCTTTATCTATCTTCCACCTTTTACCATAGTTTTGTAAACCCAAGGATAAAAAATATTTTCAGAATTTTGGACCATTCAGCAATCTATCTTCTTATTGCAGGGAGCTACACGCCTGTTACCCTTACGCTCATGAGAGGAGCCTGGGGATGGACTCTTTTTGGGCTTGCCTGGGTAATGGCAATAGGAGGAATTATTGTGACTGCACTGCTTCTGGATAAACTTAAAGCTTTATTGGTATTATCTTATGTATTTATGGGATTACTTGTGGTT
>JAHIPR010000338.1 GCA_018903015.1 bacterium | reverse complement strand
GGTTGATGCTACTTATGGGAGGAGAACGAGAGCAATAATAATTACGGATAGCAATCATGTAATTTTATCTTCTATCCAACCGGAAACCATTGCCCATAGATTCACCGAATATAGCGGACAAAATTTCAAATTAAAAGAAAATATTACAAAATAGGAAACTATAATCATGATTGATAATAGTAAGCACTTATCATCTTTTATCTCTGAACTCGATACGCGATACGCGATACGCGATACGCAATCAAGCAGGGGCTTGCTATTTGTTATCTCCGGTCCATCAGGTGTAGGTAAAGGTACTTTAAGGGAAAAGGTGTTTAATATTTTCCCTGATTTAAAATATTCTGTATCGGTGAATACCCGCCCTCCCCGAAAGGATGAAATAGAAGGCAAGGATTATTATTTTGTAACAGTAGATGAATTTAAAAAAAAGATAGAGGAAAATATATTTGTAGAATGGGCTATTGTCCATGGAGATTACAAGGGTACGCCTATAAAATTTTTAGTAGAAGAACTTCAAAAAGGGAGAGATGTCCTGCTGGAATTAGATGTTCAGGGTGCCATGCAGGTAAAGAAGAAATTTCCTGATGGTGTTTTTATTTTTATAGCGCCTCCAACCTGGAAGGATTTAGAGGATAGATTGCGAAAAAGAAATACTGAGGAAGAAAAAGCCCTGGAAAAAAGATTAAAAGATGCCCGTATTGAAATAGAATATAAAAAAAACTATAATTATCTGGTAGTGAATGATAATATAAAAACCGCTCTAAAAAAATTAGAGTCTATAATAATTGCCGAAAGATGCAAAATAGCAAATTATAAAAAATGAATTTTAGTTTTAAAGTTGTAAAATAGTATATTTTCAGCCAGAGGAAGGGTGAGAAATAAACATGGAAAACAATAAATATTTATTAGTAATGATGGTAGCAAACAGAGCAAAAGAGTTGAATAAAGGGGCTAAGCCTTTAGTGAAATCCAAATATAAACAGCCTATTAGAATTGCCTTAGAAGAGATAAAAGCAGGAAAAGTGTACCTTAAAGAGAAAGAAGAGCCTTTAAGGGCTGAACAGATATTCAATGAAGTTGAAGAACCTGCAAAACCTGAAGACATATCTGATGAAGTTAAGGAGCCTGAAGAATCTGAAGAATCTGAAGAATTATCTGATGAAGATGAAGGACCTGAAGAAATTGAGGAGCTGTTTGATAGAGATGAAGAATTTGGAAAGCCTGAAGACTTATATTAAGATATAACTTAACTAATTGATAGACGTCTTGCCTATCAATTAATCGTTAGTGTTAAATATATGATTTAAATACGGTTTTTAGTTTTTCGTTTTTAGATGAGATTGCTTCGTCACTTCGCTCCTCGCAATGACAGAAATACTTCGGGTAGGATGAATTTGCATCTTACAACTTGTATTTGAAGTTAGCAATTAATTTAATTGGTTAACCGGCAAACGGGGTAACCTGATAACTATATACGATATACGATATAGGAAAAAAAAGAGGTAAAAAAGTGTTAAAAGGAAAGAAAATACTTCTGGGAGTTACCGGAAGCATAGCCGCTTATAAAGCAGCGGAGATAGTGAGTTTATTAAAGAAAAAAGGCGCAGAGGTTTTTGTAATTATGACCGAATCTGCCGCCAAATTTATTCAGCCTTTAACCTTTTCAGCTCTTTCCGGAAATCCGGTAATAGATAACCTGTTTTCTACCAACGATAAGATAGTAGTAAAACATATCTCTCTTGCCGAATGGGCTGACCTGATATTGATTGCCCCGGCTACGGCAAATGTTGTTGGTAAAATTGCCAACGGTATTGCCGATGATGTGTTAACCGCTACAGTGATGGCTTCCAAAGCGAAGGTCATCTTTGCCCCGGCAATGAATAAAAATATGATATCTAACCCCCTGTATCAGCAGAATGTAGAAAAATTAACCGCCTTAGGGTATGAGTTTATCGATTCAGAATATGGCAGATTGGCTTGCGGCGAGATAGGGGAGGGTAGATTAGCAAATATCGAAGAAATAGTAGATACGGTTGAATATGCTCTAACCTTTAAAAATGATTACCAGGGCAAGACGGTATTGGTTACTGCTTCCTGTACCAGAGAACCTATTGATAAAGTAAGATTTATTTCTAACTATTCTTCCGGTAAGATGGGATTCGCTTTAGCAAAGATTGCCCGAGCCAGAGGGGCAAGGGTTATTCTGATAACCGGGCCAACTTCTTTACCCGATCCCAAGGGAATTACCACAATTTCAATTGAATCTGCGGAAGAGATGAAAAAAGAAGTTTTTAAGTATTTTTCGGAGGCGGACATAGTAATTTCTGCCGCCGCAGTGGCGGATTTCCGACCCAGGGAAGTATTTACCGGAAAGCTCAAAAAGGAAAAGAGTGAAAAACCGCTTATCGAACTGGAAAGAACTACCGATATCCTCTATGAATTAGGAAAGAAAAAAGGAGATAAAATATTGGTCGGATTCGCCGCGGAAACGGAAAATTTGGAAGCCAATGCCCTTAAAAAATTGAAGGAAAAAAGATTAGATTTAATTGTAGCTAATGATATATCGGCAAAAGAAGCCGGATTTGACTCAGATAACAATAGAGCCAGGCTAATAGACAGCAAGGGAACCGCCAGGGAATTATCCCTTATGCCTAAAATCGATATGGCTGAAAAAATCTTAGATGAAATTTTAAAAATAAAGTGAAAAATGGAATTAATGAGTTTATTAATATGCATGGTGAAAAGAAATATGCTGAAATAGCAATCTTAGAATATAATTTTGATAAAATATTTCACTACTGTATTCCTCAGGATTTAAAAGACCGGATATCCCTCGGGTCGAGAGTGGACATACCTTTTCGGGGTAAGGTGACTACGGGGTGTGTCGTGGGATTTTTAGCTGAATCGGATGTGAAAAACTTAAAGGACATCGTGCAAATAACCGATAAAAAACCCCTTCTTACTCCCCAGGTAATCAGATTAACCAAATGGATGTCTAATTATTATCTCTGTTCCTGGGAAAAGATCTTAAATTATGCTATTCCTAAGACCCGCAAGGCCTGGCTTAATAAATTCGATATAACAGATATTTCACCCCAAAAACCCCTCCGGCTGCCCGAAGATGATAAAGCTTTAGATAAAGAAAAGCCCCCCTTAAAAGAGATAGAAAATATTATAAATAATAAAAAGTTTAAAATAGTTCTAATCCGGGGAAACGATTTTAGCAGCAGGATGAAAATCTATTTAAGATGTATCCGAAAGACCCTAAAAGAGGGGAGGCAGGTCATTGTATTAGCTCCTACCGAATCTCATCTATCGGAATTAGCCGATCTGTTGGAAAAAGAATTTAAGGATAATATGGTAGTCTTTGATGAAAAGATAGACCAGAGGGCCAAATATCAGAAATGGATTAAAATAAGAAATTCACAGGTAAATATAGCCCTGGGGATGAGGTCATCCATATTCGTACCCTTTGACAGATTAGGATTGATTATCCTGGAGCGGGAACATAGCAGTCTGTACAAAGAAGAAAGGTCTCCCCGCTATAATGCCCGGGAAGTGGCTCTAAAACGAGCAGAATTGGAGAACATTCCCCTCTTTCTGAGCAGTGAAACACCATCGATAGAATCTTACTGGAATGTCCAGGAAAATAATTTTTTGGAGGCGGAGCTGAACACCGGAGAGGAAAGAGAGAATCTATTAAAAAAAACCATCATAGATATGACCCAGGAAAAGTCCAAAAAGAAGATAATAAGCTAT
>JAHIPR010000337.1 GCA_018903015.1 bacterium | reverse complement strand
ATAAAATAAAAATTAAAGAGAATATTTTAGTAATAGATATTTTAACCGAGCATACTACTTGTTGCGGACTGCTTGCTTTAGATAGCAATACTAATGAGATTATCGCCTATTTAGCAAGAGCAACTATTTTAGCCAGCGGCGGAGCGGGACAGCTTTTTTCCAATACCACTAATCCTGAGGTAGCTACGGGAGATGGAATCGCTATGGCTTATAGGGGAGGAGCAAAAGTAACAGATTTAGAATTTATTCAATTCCATCCTACTGCTCTCTATCACCAGGGAAGCCCTAAATTTCTTATTTCCGAAGCGGTTCGCGGTGAAGGTGCTATTTTAAAAAATATTAAAGGCGAGCCATTTATGCACTCTTATCATCCTCTGGCTGAATTAGCTCCCAGAGATATAGTTGCCCGGGTAATTACTGAGCAAATGAAAAAAACTAAAAGTAATTATGTTTATTTAGATGCTGTCAAGATAAAAGATAAATTTTCCCAACGCTTTCCTACTATTTATAAAAACTGTATTTCGCTGGGCATTAACCCTGAGAAAGAATATATCCCGGTAGCTCCTGCAGCCCATTATACTATGGGAGGCATAAAAACCGATACCTGGGGACAAACTAATTTAACTAATCTTTATGCCTGTGGAGAGTGTACTTCAACGGGAGTGCATGGAGCCAATCGCTTAGCCAGCAATTCGCTTTTAGAAGGATTGGTTTTTGGCAATAGAATCGCCCAGAAAATTAAAGAAAACAAATCGCCTGTTTCCCAAAAAATAGACGAAGAAATAAATATTTCTTATAATATTCCACGAAAAAAAATTCGAGAATTCGACCCGAAACAAATAAAAAAAGAACTACAAAAACTTATGTGGGATAAAGTAGGAATCATTCGAAATTCCTCTGATTTAAAGAAGGCAATACAAAAAATTAGCGAATGGAAATTTATATTCAAATCAGAACTTAAAACTACTGAGGATTTTGAATTGGCTAATCTTATTATCTTGGCTGACCTGATTACTAATTCAGCTTTACAGCGTGAAGAAAGCCGGGGAGCACATTACCGCAAAGATTTTCCCGATAGAGATGATATAAACTGGAAGAAACATATTGTATATTAGCGTAGAGCGGATAGTTTAATAGCAAAAAACAAAAAGCACAAAACGAAAAAACATAACTTAAAATTCAAAATTAAAGACAAAATCAACGAGCCTGGGGTAAATGAATCCGTCCTATTTCAAATTTTATAAAAGGGCAAACATGAGGTTTGCCCCTACTAACGATTATTTTAATTGGGAAATCGGTAATTGATTAAATAAAAGACTTATTTTAAATTAATATTCTTCTTACACTTGTAGCCTGCACCTATACGCTAAACGCTGTACGCTATACGCTAACTAAATACTATTCACTAACGACTACATAAAGAGGTGTTTTAAAGATGGACTTTTCAATAAAAGAAAATATCCTGATAGATAAAATAATAGAACAGGCTTTATTAGAAGATATTGGAACCGGAGATATTACCACTGAATCTATTATTCCTTCTAATTTAAAAGCCAAAGGGATAATGAAAACCTCCGAGGAAGGTGTAATTGCCGGTTTAGCTATTACCTGCCTGGTATTTAAAAAATTAGATTCAGAGATTTGCTTCCAACCTAAAATAAAAGATGGCAATAAAATTTTACCGGGAGAAATTTTAGCAGAAATTACCGGTCCTGCCCGGACTATTCTCAAGGGAGAAAGGGTTGCCTTAAATTTCCTTCAGCGAATGTCCGGTATAGCCACCATTACCTCTAAATTCTGTCAGGAAGTAAAAGATTTCCCGGTTCAAATAGTTGATACACGTAAAACTACTCCTGGATTACGAATATTAGAAAAATATGCTGTCCGCATGGGGGGAGGATATAATCACCGCTTTGGATTATATGATGCTGTATTAATTAAGGATAATCATATAGCAGTAGCAGGAGGAATTAAATCAGCAGTAAATTCTGTCCGAAAACAAATCTCCCATACAGTAAAGATTGAAGTCGAAGTAGAAAACTTATCTCAGCTTCAAGAAGCTTTAAAGGTGCAAGTTGATATAATTATGTTAGATAACATGGATTTAGAAACTATGAAAGAAGCCGTAAAAATGGTTAAAGGTAAAGCCTTAATTGAGGCATCAGGAGGAATTACTTTGGAAAAAGTGCGGAAAATTGCTCAAACTGGAGTAGATTTAATTTCTATTGGCGCCCTCACCCATTCAGTAAAGTCGTTGAATATTAGTATGGAAATTTTAAAATAGCGTTTAGCGTAGAGCGTATAGAAAAACAGGTATCAGGTATATTTAGTATTAGTATATAGTGAAGAAAGGAAAGAAAACAGAAGATTTGTCAGCTGGTTAGTCCGCTAATCGTAGGACAGGCGTCTCGCCTGTCTATGAATTACAAAAGAAGGGCACAATTCATTGTGCCCCTGAATCCTAATTTCTTTAACGCGATACGCGATACGAATTACTATTCACTAACCACTGATTTAATTGGCATATTGGTAGATTTTAAAGTTTTGAGTCTTGAAATATGGTTTTTAACTTTTCACTTTATATTTTTAGCTTAATTGGAAGAAACATTTAATCAATCCAAAACTATACGCTAAACGCTGTACGCTATACGCTATGTTAACTCATTTATTCATCTCATATATCATACGCAATCCCTGCAAGGTTAAAAAAGGATTGATTTTATCGATTAGCTTACTTTCGTTTCCTATCAATTCCGCCTGGCCGCCGGTAGCTACTACTACAGAATCTTCCCCTAACTCTCTCTTAAACCTTCTAATTAATTCATTAGTTAATCCCAAATAGCCAAAGAACATTCCTGATTGCATTGCGGTAATAGTATTGCTACCTATAGAATGTTTGGGTTTTATTAATTCTATTTTGGGTAGCTTGGCCGTCTTTTCAAACAGAGCTTCTGCTGAAATTTCTATTCCGGGAGTAATCGCCCCACCCAGATAAGCTCCCTCCT
>JAHIPR010000047.1 GCA_018903015.1 bacterium | reverse complement strand
GATATAGGGATACTTCACGGGGCAAAGAGTTATCTTTTACAGGATGAAAATGGACAGATAAAAGAGGCTTATTCTATATCAGCTGGTCTCGATTATCCCGGTGTTGGTCCTGAACATGCTTATCTAAAGAAAACTGGTCGGGCTGCCTATGTATCGGTTACTGATAATGAAGCTTTAAAAGCATTTCAATTGCTTTCTCGAACGGAAGGAGTTATTCCCGCTTTAGAAAGTGCTCATGCCCTGGCTTATTTGCCAAAGTTAATCCCCAAGACCAAAAAGGAAGAGGTTGTGGTAGTCTGTCTTTCTGGTCGGGGAGACAAAGATACAGAAATAGTTATTGATAAATTGGGGGTGGAATAATGAGAATTGAGAAAGTTTTACGTAGTTTAAGAGAAGAGGAAAAAAAGTCTCTAATTATATATATAACAGCTGGGGATCCTGATTTAAAAGTAACTGAAGAATTGGTTTATAGTATAGCTGAGGCGGGGGCTGATGTAGTAGAGTTGGGTATACCTTTTTCCGATCCTTTGGCAGATGGGCCTACCATCCAACAGGCTTCTCAGCGAGCCTTGAACGGAAAAGTGACTATTCCCAAAATACTAAGCACAATAGAAAAAATACGGAAAAAGTCTTCGGTTCCAATTGCTCTAATGACTTACTATAATCCTATTTTTCATTACGGTTTAGATCGTTTTGTGGCAGATAGCAAGGCGGTTGGCGTGGATGGTCTTATTGTTCCTGATCTGCCTTTAGAGGAGAGTAAGGAATTGCGGGACATTACCGAGAGGTTTGGGATAGAATTAATTCCGTTTATAACTCCTACTAGTACCCCAGAAAGAATTGATGCAATCACTAAAGTGGCTCAAGGTTTTATTTATTGTGTTTCTGTTACGGGAGTAACCGGGATAAGAGAAAACCTTTCTTTGGACGTAGCGGAGATGATAAGAAAAATTCGTCCCTATACGGATATTCCGTTGGCAATAGGCTTTGGTATCAGCAATGCTAAGCAGGCTAAAGAGATGATAAAATATACTGATGCAATAATTGTGGGGAGTGCAGTAGTTAAGATAATAGAAAATTATCAAAATGATTTATCTATGCTGTTAGGGCAAGTAAGAAGTTTTGTCAAATCTTTGAAAGAGGCAATACAATAGCGGAAGAAATACAGTATAAATATAAATGTAGTTATAAGAAGATTAAAAAATATTGTTAGCCAATTCTAATAAAAAATATGATTTTATTTTTTATTAATGAGGAGTAAAAGAGTTATATGAAGTATAAATACCATATTTGTTAGTAAAAAATATGGGTTATAATTTTTTTTATGAATTATTTAAAAATTATATAAAAATTATTTGACTGCTAAGAGCTTTTAATATATTATTAAATAAAATAAAATATGACTTCCTTTAACATCAGTCCAGTGAGGCTGGTAAGGAATGGTAATTACCCCCTTATCAGCCAAAATGGGTTGGAAGGGGGTTTTTGTTTAATATATGGTCGGCAGAAGAGGAGGTTTGAAGAAATGGATATGCAGGAAAAAGCTGTGGTGATGGGGGAAGGTGAAATCAAGAGAACTCTGGTAAGAATTGCCCATGAGATAGTAGAAAAAAATAAAGGGGTAGCTGATTTAGCCCTTATTGGGATAAGGACCAGGGGAGTTTTCCTGGCTAAAAGATTGGCACAGGAAATTTTTAAGATAGAAAAAAAAGAAATCTCTGTGGGAACTTTAGATATAACTCTTTATCGGGATGATTTGTCTTTGGTTGCCCGCCAACCTCTGGTGCTTAAAACAGAAATACCTTTTGATGTTTCTCAAAAGAAAATAGTACTGGTTGATGATGTTCTTTATACCGGAAGGACCATAAGGGCAGCAATGGATGCGATAGTGGATTTAGGAAGACCTCAGGTGATTCAGTTAGCTGTATTGATTGATAGAGGACATCGGGAGATTCCTATTCGAGCAGATTATACCGGTAAAAATATTCCTACTTCCAAGAAGGAAATAGTTAAGGTTAGATTAAACGAGGTAGACGGGGAAGACAAGGTAGGAATAATGAACGAAAGTAGGTGAGTTTTATTTATAATATTAAAGTAAAGATTTTATCTAAAGAAGAAGTAGCTCCAAATATTTTATTAATTAAATTATCAGCTCCTTCTGTTGCTCAAGATGCTCTTTCCGGACAATTTATCCATATTAAATGCAGTAAAGATAATTATCCTCTACTGCGCCGCCCCTTAAGTATTCACCGAATAGATAAAGAAAAAGGAGAAATTTTTATTCTATTCCAGATAATGGGAGAGGGTACAAAATTATTAGCCGATAGAAGCGTTGTAGATGATTTAGATATCATGGGTCCTATCGGTAATGGTTTTAATATCTATCCGGAAAGTAAGAAGATTGTGATAATAGGAGGAGGCATAGGAGTTGCCCCTTTACTGGCTTTATGCGAAGAATCTATAAGGCAAGGCAAAGAGGTACAAGTCTTGATAGGTGCCTTGAAGAAAGAGCTGGTCATAGGAGAGGAAAGTTTTAAGATTCTGGGGGCAAAAGTAGATGTTGCTACTGATGATGGAAGTTATCAGTATAAGGGTTTAGTTACTGATTTATTAGAAAGAATTAT
>JAHIPR010000336.1 GCA_018903015.1 bacterium | reverse complement strand
AATTTTTTATTTTATCCGACATTGCCTTAATATGTAAGGGTGTAGTACCACAACAACCACCAATTAAATTTAATCCTAATTTAACAAATTTTTCAGTATAATCAGCCATTATTTTTGGAGATGTAGGATATACTACTTTACCTTTAACCAATTCAGGCATCCCCGCATTGGGCTCAACCATTAAATAAGTCTTGCTTACCTTCTTCATTATTTTCAAGACTTTATATAGAACTTCCGGACCGGTCCCACAATTAGCCCCTACCCCATCTGCTCCTTCATTTTCGAGAACTATCACTGCTCTTTCCGGGTCAACTCCATATATAGTCTTTAAATTTTTATCAAAAGTCATCGAAGCAATTACCATTAAATCAGTGTTTTCTTTCACTGCTTTTAGTGCAGTTTTTATTTCTTCAAGATCATAAAAAGTTTCTAAAATTATTAAATCTGCACCTGCTTTCTCCAAAATAACTGCCTGTTCTTTATAGTTTTTATAAAGCTCGCTTACTTTTAAATCTCCATATGGTTCTAAGATCTTCCCAGTGGGACCTACAGAACCGGCGATAAATATTCTTTTTTCCAAACTTCTTTCTTTGTCTATTGTGTCTTTAGCTATATTTACTGCTATTTCATTTATTTTTAGAATATTAGTTTCTCTACCAAAACTTCTTAATTTAATTCTATTAGCGCCAAAAGTATTAGTCAGTATTATATCCGCTCCAGCCTTTATATATTCTTGATGAATTTTTTGCACTACTTGAGAATGAGATATATTCCATCCTTCAGAGCACTCTCCCGAATTAAGACCATATAATTGAAGCATGGTACCCATCGCTCCATCGAGCAATAGAGTTCTTTTATTTAATTGTTCTTTTATTTCTTCCTTAATATTCATATCTGCTTTTAAATGAAATATTTATTACTGACAAGTTATCGTTCTTGCCAGGCGCACATGTAGGGGGCGAATTCATCCGTCTCTACTTTTTTCTTTTTCTTTACTATGCGCTATCCGCTATTTTCTTCTTCACGATATACGATATACTAATTATAGTTTATGGATAAAGATACCGCTGCGCAGTTTTGGTTCAAACCAGGTCGATTTGGGAGGCATTAATTTTTCTGCATTAGCAACCTTCATTAATTCTTCTATAGAAGTGGGATACAGGGAAAAGGCTACCTTCATCCCTGCCTTTACTCTTTTCTCTAATTCCTCCAAACCTCTGATTCCCCCTACAAATTCTATTCTTTGGTCTGTTCGGGGGTCTTCTATCCCCAAAATAGGGGTGAGCAGATTATTTTGCAATATCGATACATCAAGACTGTCTACTGCATCATCTTCATTAAAAGTCCCTGGTTTAGCAGTTAGTTTATACCAGTAGTTATTTAAATACATGCCAAAGGTATGTCTTGCTTCCGGTCGGTAGGGGCCTTCCCCGCTATATTCTTCTATGGTAATTTTTTTAGATATTTTCTGGATAAATTCTTCTTCAGAATTTCCTGCTAAATCAGCTACTACCCGATTGTAGTCCATAATATATAGTTCATCATGAGGGAAAAGGACAGACAGAAAGTAATTAAACTCTTCCTTCCCGGTATAATTTTTAAGCTGTTCTCTTCTCTTCAGCCCTACTTTAGTCGCTGCTGCTGCCCGATGGTGACCATCGGCAATATAAAGATAATCAATCTCGGCAAAGGATTCTATTAACTGCTGAATTGTTGATTCATCATCAATTATCCAGCAGGTATGAGTAATTCCATCCTCTGAGGTAAAATTATATACCGGGTTTTCTTCTTTAGTCCAGCTATTTACAATTTGCTTTATCTCATCTTTTGCTTTATAAGTAAGAAAAACCGGACCGGTATTGGCATCAGTAAAATCAATATGATTCATGCGGTCCTTTTCTCTATCTTCTCGGGTATTTTCATGTTTCTTAATCTTTCCTTTGAGATAATCATCAATAGAAACACAGGCCACCAATCCGATTTGAGCCCTTCCTCTCATTATCTGTTTATAGATATAGATCTTCTCCTGCTCCTCCTGTAAATACACTTTTTTCTCAATCAACCCATCGAGATTTTTGCTGGCTTTTTCGTACACTTTCTGGTCATAATGGTCTACGGAAGAGTCTAAATCTATCTCTGCTTTATTAACATGAAGAAAGGAATAAGGATTGCCTTTTGCCAATTGACGGGCTTCTTCGCTATTTAGAACATCATAGGGCGGTGATGCTACTTTGGCCACTAACTCCGGTTGAGGCCTAAAAGCTTTAAATGGTTTGATTACTGGCATTCTTCCTCCAATTATATTTCATATATCGTCTTTTATAATAGAGACAATCTCCTGTCCAATCCTTTCCTGGGCTTCTTTGGTAGAGGCTCCGATATGGGGAGTCACCGAAACTCTTTCGTGATTT
>JAHIPR010000335.1 GCA_018903015.1 bacterium | reverse complement strand
TCGTTTTGTAATACTATCAGGTCCTCGGGAAGATAATCAAATAGTGTGCTGTAATCATAATTAGATGAACCATAGGCAATTAATTCCCGGGAAGGAAGAAGAGTATAATCAGCCAATTTAAGTATCGATCTTTGGGTATTCAAGTTAAAATACCTGATCGATTCTATCTGGTCTCCAAACAATTCTAATCGAAGAGGGTTTTCACTGGTTACCGGGAAAAAATCGATAAGACCTCCCCGGCTGCTAAATTGGCCTTTTTCTTCAACTATCTCTACTGACCGATAATTTTGGTCTAAGAGAATTTTTAAAAAATCGTCTTTTTTTAAGACATCTCCTACTTTTAATTCCCAACTTGTCTTTTTAAATTTCTGGGGAGAGGCTAATTTGGGAAGGAGGGCTTTAATATCAGCAATTAGAATAATCCTCTTCTTATCCTGATCGTTCATAGAAAGATGTTTCAGGATATTAATTCTTTGCTGGATTATCTGGGGATCAGAACTGATGTCTTCATAAGGAAGGACATCAAAAGAAGGAAAAAGAAAAATATTCTCTTCCTTGTTTTGAGACTTATTTAAAAAGGTGTCTAGGTCCTGGTATATCTTTAAGGCATTTTCCTGAGAATCGGTAATAATGAGGTAAGATTTTTTAATTTCCTCTTTTGAGACTAAGGCAGCTATAAAGAAAGAACGGGCACTATCCTTCAGACCAGAAAGTAAAATTTTGTTAATCAACTTTCCGTTTATTATTTTTATTATTTCTTTAAATTCTTTAGATTGATTCCATAGGGATAATATTCCCGATAAGCTCATTATAAATATCGATGTTCCTTTCAATATTTTCGTCCTTTATTTGGCTAAAACCGAAGATAAATCATAAAGATCTTGCTTAATAGTTTTCTGTTGACCAAGGACTTCTTCTAAATCAGTTGCCTCAATCTCATTCCCGATTAATCCAACCATTTTAGATGTTTCACCTTTTAATAGATGCTCTACCGCTGCTGCCCCTAAACGGCTGGCTAATATTCTATCAAAGGCAGAAGGTGAACCACCTCTTTGCAGATAACCTAAAATAGTAATCCGTGTTTCGT
This sequence comes from bacterium, assembly GCA_018903015.1. The sequence goes on along the minus strand of JAHIPR010000335.1, from coordinate 4,743 downwards.
AACCAATCTTATCTTCTAAGTATTTACTTACTTCATTGGTTTTTCCTACTCCTTCGGCAATAACAACAATACAATGGGTCTTTCCTCTTTGATAACCCTCTTTTAATTTTAAACTAATTTCCGGTAAATTATAGGATATTTCCGGAACAAGAATTACTTCAACTCCTCCGGCAATTCCGCTCATCAAGGCTAAATAACCTGAATTTCTTCCCATAACTTCCACCACAAATGCCCTATGATGAGAAGAAGCAGTATCTTTGATTTTGTCAATAGCATCAATAACTGTATTTAAAGCGGTATCTACACCTATAGCCATATCTGTTTTAGGCAGGTCATTATCGATGGTAGCAGGAATTCCGATAGTCTTTAGTCCTAAAGCGCTTAAATCTCGAGCTCCTCGTAAGGTACCATCGCCCCCGATAGTTATCAACCCATCAATATCGAATTTCCGGAGTTTTTGTAGAGCAATATCAAGACCTTCTTTCGTCTTAAATTTTTCACTGCGGGAGGTTTTAAGAACAGTTCCTCCTCTTTGCATAATTCCGCCTGTTGATACCTGATTCATAGGGGAAATTTGTCCTTCCATTAAACCAGCAAAGCCCCTCTCCACAGCAAATACCTCTAAATTATGGAATATTCCGGTTCGTACCACTGCCCGAATAGCAGCATTCATTCCTGGGGAGTCTCCCCCGCTGGTAAGAACAGCAATTTTTTTTATTTTCATAACAGTTTTACCTCCAATAATTAGTTAGTATTAGTATATACTATTTAAGATTCTGGCTGCTTCTTCCGGAGAAGTAGTGTTAATATAAAATCCTGTTCCCCATTCAAAACCGGCTATTTTGGTCAATCGAGGGATTATTTCTATGTGCCAGTGATATTTTTTATCCAAATCCGGGCATTCTCTGGTAGAAAATTCTTTAGAGGGTGCAGTATGAATGATAAAATTGTAAGGGGGATTATTTAGTTTTTTCTTTATTTTAGATAGAATTTCTTTCATTATTCTGGCTAAATTTAAAATATCATTATCGCTGGTTTCCTCATAACTGGAATGATGATATTTAGGAAGTATCCAGGTTTCAAAGGGGAATCTGGCAGCAAAAGGCGAAATAGCCACATATTTTTCTGTTTCTTTTATCAATCTGTCTTTAGATTTTACCTCTTGTTTTATATAATCGCAGAAAATACATCTCCTGTTAAGGTCAAAATATTCTTTAGCCCCTTTTAGCTCTTCTTTTATCCTTTGGGGGATAATAGGGGTACCGATAAGCTGAGAATGAGGATGCTCCAAAGAGGCTCCTCCATCAATCCCGTAATTTTTAAATATTAGAACATATTTTATCCTTTTATCTTTGGATAAATCTAAATATCTTTGCCGATAAGTTTTTAAGATTAAAACAATATTGCTGATACTTAAATTATCAAAATTTTTATGATGATGTGGAGTTTCAATTATTACTTCGTGTACTCCCAGACCGTCCATTTTCCAAAACATTCCGGCCTTTTCCAGGGCAGCTTCCTTCTCTTCCATCTTTAAAGCAGGATATTTATTGGATACTACTCTTACTTTCCATCCCGGACTATTTTCCCTGGTACCTTTTTTCCGAAAAGCAAATATCTCCGGGGGTGTTTCACCTTCATTGCCTTCACAAAATACACAGCTATCTTTTTTCTTTTCCTCTGTTTTTATTTTGTAATCTAAGGGTCTTCTGCCTCTCCCTGTAGAAATTATCACCCAATTATCAATTATAGGGTCTTTCCTCAATTCAGTCATCTCTGTTCCCCAAGCCTGAAAGATAAAAGTTGTTATTCTTTTACAACTATTTAAATTTTATTAATTATGGTTCAATTAATTTTCTATTGTATTTTCTCATAGCTTTTTCAAAGTCATCTTTTATTATTGTCTTTATTGCCTCGGTAGATAGTTTTATTGTTCCCTTTATTTTATCCTCTTCATCATTGTTAAAATTAGAAAGGACATAAGACATGCAATCAAAATTGAAACTCACTGAGGGATTGCCAATCCCTATTCTCAAACGGGGGATGTCTTCGCTGTTCAAATATTGCATAATCGACTCCATCCCCTTATGGCCTCCGGCACTCCCCTTTTTACGAATCCTTATCTTGCCCAATTCTAAATTCAGGTCATCATACACTATTAATAAATCTTGATAGGGTATTTTATAATAAGAAACTACCCTATTTACTGCTCTTCCGCTTAAATTCATAAAAGTTTGCGGCTTTACCAGCATCACTTTATGATTATTTATCATCCCCCGGGAAACCAAGGAGTAATAGGATTTTGTTTTCTTAAATTCTGTTTCCATATCCCGGGCTAGATTATCAACTATTCTAAACCCTATATTATGCCTGGTAAATTCATATTTTGAACCAGGATTGCCCAAGCCAACCACGATCTTCAATAAAACTCACTATCCTTTTGTTGTCCTATTCTTTTTTAGGTGCAGAAGAAGGGGGTTCTTCCTTTGTTTCTGCTTTTTCTTCTCCTTCTTCTCCTTCTGCTATTTCTTCCTCTTCTTCAACCACTTCTTCTATCTTGCTGGGAAGAACCACTGCGGCAACAATCCTATCCGGAGCAGTTAATACTTCAACACCCTCCGGAATTTCCATCTCTCCGACAGAAATATGTTCGCCTACCTTAAGACTGCTAAGGTTAGCTTTTAAACTATCTGGCATTTGAGTAGGTAAACATTCTATTTCTACTTTTCGTAATTCAACCTGCAGAATACCTCCTTCTTTTAACCCGATAGGTTCACCAATTAATTCAATATCGACTTCTAAAGTTAATTTTTCTTTTAAAGTTACTCCGTAAAAATCAACATGAACTATCTGCTTTTTTAGCGAATTATACTGAAGATCTTTAATTACAGCCAATCGGCTAACTTTTTTCTTCCCATCATCTATTTCTAAATCTATGAGTCCGTGCGACTTAGCGGATAATAATTTTGACAATTCATCTTTTTTAACCTTTAATATTAAATTTTCTTTATCATGGGGGGAATATAATACTCCAGGGACCATCCCCTCTCTTCTAAATTTCTTACTACTTTCCTTCCCTGTATTATCTCTTAATCCCACTTTTAATTTTGGTTTTTTCACCCTATTAACCTCCGATTTCGTATTTCGTATCGCGTATCGCGTAAATGGTATATCGTATGTCGAAAAAAAATAATAATGTATAATACGTAGGGGCAGACCTTGTGTCTGCCAGTAATGCGTAATTAGTCCTACGGGCAGACACAAGGTCTGCCCCTACGACTATTCACTATTCACTAACGACTATTTATTTAAATAATGTACTTATTGATAAATTATTATGAATTCTGTTAATAGCTTCGGCAAATATCTCTGCTACCGACAAAACCTTAATGCCAGGTAAAATCTTATCATTATCAACTGGAATAGTATTGGTTACCACTATTTCCTTAAATAGATTATCATGCAAAGATTTTTCTAATCTTTCTTTTGCCGGACCGGCAAATACCGGATGAGTAGCACAAATATAAACCTCTTCTGCCCCGGCTTTTAATAAGGCCTGACTTCCTTTTATTATTGAACCGGCAGTATCAATGATATCATCGACTACAATAGCGGTCCTACCTTTTACTTTTCCCACTATATGCAATATTTCTACATCATCAAAAGACGACCTATATTTATCGATAATAGCAATCGGTTTTTTAATGCGCCCGGAAAATTCCCTGGCTCGAGCAGTTCCTCCTACATCGGGGGAAACTACCACTACCTTATCTAAATTCTTCTCTTTAAAGTAATTTGATAATATGTTTACTGCTTCCAACTGATCTACAGGAATATCAAAAAATCCCTGGATCTGACCAGCATGCAAATCCATAGTAAGCACTCGATTAGCTCCCGCAGAGACCAATAAATTTGCCACTAACTTTGCGGTAATAGGCTCACGAGGCTGGGTCTTCCTCTCCTGTCGGGCATAACCGTAATAGGGTATTACCGCGGTAATCCTTTCCGCTGAAGCCCTCTTTAGAGCATCTATTATAATTAGTAATTCCATAAGATATTCATTGGTGGGCGGACAGGTAGATTGAATTATAAAAACATCTTCACCTCTTACGCTTTCCTCAATCTTAACCTTAATTTCGCCATCAGGGAATCTGGAAACATCAGCCTGACCTAAAGGTACATTTAAATACTTACATATCTCTTCTGCTAAATCTTTATTGGAATTACCAGCGAATATTTTTAACACTCTTTTATCATAAGATATCAAAATTCTATCATCTCCGTCTCTTTAAATTTACCTTTATAGATTTTTAACTTTTATCTTTCTTCTTTTTCTTTCGCCATCCGGAAATATTCGTTTGTCTGGAACGGGCAATGGCTAAATTACCTGCAGGCACATCCTTGATAATAGTTGAACCCGCTCCGGTATAAGAATCTTTCCCGAATTTTACTGGTGCTACCAACGAATTGTTGCTTCCGATAAATACCCCGTCTTCTATTACAGTTTTGTGTTTTTTCTCTCCGTCGTAATTACAGGTTATAGTCCCCGCTCCAATATTGACCTTTTTGCCAATTATGGCGTCGCCCAGATAGGTTAGATGAGAGGCCTTGCTGTCTTCACCTATAATAGTTTTCTTTAATTCTACAAAATTTACTATCTTCGCTCCTTTTTCCACTACAGTTTCGGGTCGCAAATGGGCATAAGGGCCAATATTTGCTCCTTCTTTAACGGTACTGCTTTCT
>JAHIPR010000334.1 GCA_018903015.1 bacterium | reverse complement strand
TCAACCTAAAATATAAATAGATAATTAAGATTAAAAGAAAATATAACAAAAGTGGAAGATAAAAAGGATCTAAATTTATCTTTCTTGAGGTATTTTATGGATATGGATAGAAATTTACAACAGCGATTCTGGGAAATAGATTTTCTGCGGGGAATTGCCATAATTATGATGGTACTCTATCACTTACTTTATAATCTGCACTATTTTGCTCATTGTAATATCAATGTATATTCTGGATTCTGGATGTACTTTGCGCGCACAACTGCCACGATGTTTATTTTTTTAGTCGGAGTATCCCTTAGTGTCAGTTTTTCCAGGACTAAAAAAATTCATAAGGGTAGAAATAAATTATTCATGAAATATTTTCGAAGAGGTTTGAAGGTATTTTCCTGGGGTTTAATTATAACCTTGGTGACGCGAATATTCTTAGGTAAGGCTTTTGTAATTTTTGGCATACTTCACCTTATCGGAATTTCCATTATTTTAGCTTATCCTTTTCTTAAACTTCGCTATTGGAACCTATTAATTGGATTATTTTGCATATTTTTAGGTGCATATTTAAAAGGCTTTTCTTTTAATTTTTATTGGTTGTCATGGTTAGGGTTTAGGCCAGCTCAATTTTATTCAGTTGACTATTTCCCCCTTTTACCTTGGTTTGGAGTGGTTTTAATAGGCATATTTTTTGGTAATTTACTCTATTCAGATCAATCTCGGAGATTTCAACTTGTTGATCTTTCTTTCTTTTCAGGGATAAAAGTTTTCTGTTTTTTAGGAAAACACTCTTTATTAATTTATTTACTCCATCAGCCTTTAATAATTGCAGTGCTCTTTCTTTTGGGCATGGCGAATATGAATTTATTCTAATTTTGTAAAAATTAAAATATAGCAAATAGATTATTTAAGATTTCTTACTATATTATTGAATTGGTCTCCCCGGTCAAATTCATTTTTAAACATTCCGAAACTGGCTGTAGCAGGAGAGAGAAGAATAATCTCGTTTGGTTGGGCTTTTTGCAGGGCAGCTTCAACCCCTATTTTCAGGTTTGAAGCAAGGATAATTTTTTCTGGATCAAGATGTTTTTTTAAGGCATAGAATATTTTTGGGGAGGCATCATAATCTGGGTGTTGCAAGAGGATAATCTTTTTAATTTTTTTATTTTGTCCGATAGCTATCCCAAAATTTTCATAATCTAATTTTTTATCTTTACCACCCAAGATTAAAATAATAGACTGTTGAGGAAAAGATTGTAAAGCAGCCAAAGTTGCCTCTGGAGTAGTAGAACAACTGTCATTATAAAATTTTATTCCTTTGAACTCCCTAATGAATTCTAATCTATAAGGAAGGCCAGGAAAATTTTTTATAGCCCTTAGAATAATTTCAGCTGGAATTTTATGAACGAAACCTACTGTTCCGGCTGCTAAAATATTTTCCAGATTGTGTGGTCCAGGTAGAGTAAGATTAGAAATTTTAGCAAAAGGTATTTTATGTTTTTCTGATTTAAAAACTAAATTATCTTTTTCTATATAGCTGCCTCTATCTATCTTTTTCTTAGTGCTGAACCAGTAAATCTGTGATTTAGTTTCTTCTTTAACTTGGATAGTCTCTTCATTATCATAATTTACTACCAGATTATCATTTGGGTTTTGGTGCTTGAAGATTAATTTTTCTGACCGGGCATACTCTTTATAATTAGGATAGCGGTCTAAGTGGTCAGGTAGGATATTAGTTAAAACTGCAGTTTGGGGTTTAAATTTACGGTCTTTTATCCCCTCCATCTGCCAGGTAGATATTTCTAAGATTACCCAGGTTTGAGGTTTGATTTTTCCCAAAATATCTAAAACGGAGATACCGATATTACCGGCTAAAATTGTATCTTTTTGAGCTTCTTTAAAAATATGATAGATAAGTTGAGATACCGTGCTTTTCCCTTTAGTTCCGGCAACGGCAATGATATTTTTAGAAGGACAAAGCTGAAAGAAAAGATCCAGATCGGTTTTAATAGGAATTTTATGTTTCCGGGCAATTTTTAAATACTTTGAATTATGGGGAACAGCCGGGTTTTGAATTACCATATCTGTATTGATAAAATCCTCTTCCCGGTGTCGGCCCAGGATATACCTAACATCAGAGCTTTTTAATTTTTCTAAAGAAGGTCTAAGTTCTTCTTCAGTTTTTAAATCAGTAACTAAAATTTTAGCACCCGCTTTTGCTAAAAACCGGGCAACTCCTAAGCCACCTTGATTTAATCCTAATCCCATTATGGTGATTCTTTTATTTTTCAAATCTTCATGATTTTTAGTCATTTAAGGTATAATCCTCTTGTATTTATCCTTCTTTAATAGAGTGAAACAATCTGCTTTCTAAATATAACAAAATTAAACTAATATTTCAATTAAAACAATTCATTGTGCCCCTACACCTGAATCCTAGTTTTTTTACGCGATACTTGATACTGCATACTCGATACTTTCTTTTAATAAATTTGACTAAGAATTTAAATTATAATAAAATCAATAGGGAACTTTTATTTTAATAGAGCGCCCGTGGCTCAATTGGATAAAGCAACTGACTACGGAT
>JAHIPR010000333.1 GCA_018903015.1 bacterium | reverse complement strand
TCATAGGCATCAGTTACTGCTCTATTCCTCCAAAGATCACGAGGATATTCATTAAAATAATTGGGGTCATAGGAAGGTTTTACTGCCATTGCTAAAATTTCTCCGGTTTTGGGTTCTACTACAATAGCAATTCCTGCTTTGGCTTTAGATTCTTGAAAAGCTTTGTCCAAAGCTTCTTCAGTGATATATTGGATAACTTCATCAATAGTTAATACAATTGAATGTCCATCTTTATGCGCAGTTGGTCCCTTAATGCTTAGAGGTACCTTGCCTCCTATAGCATCTCTCTCTAAAATTACTAAACCAGGCAAACTTTTTAGTTCTTTATCAAAAAATGATTCCAAACCTTCCAGGCCTTGATTGTCTATTCCCACAAATCCCATTAAATTAGAAGCTAAATAATTCTTAGGGTAATATCTTTTGTTCTCATCTAAGAAATCTAATCCTTCTAAATTTAGTTTTATAATCTCTGCAACTTCTGTTTCTTTTAACTTCCTTTTTATCCACACAAAAGATTTTTTCTGGTTTAATTTTTCCAGTACATCTTTTGTTTTCAAATTCAAAATTGAAGATATTTTTCGGGCAGTTTCTTGAGGATTTTCAACTTTAGGAGGAATAGCAAATAAAGATTGATCATTAATATTCACGGCTAATTTTTTATAATTTCTATCATAGATATTACCTCGTTCTCCCTCAATGGAAAAAGAAGTGAGATGTTCTTGTTGGGCAATTTCTTTGAATTTATTAGTCTGAATAACCTGAATGTTATATAATCTATAAATTAATGAAAAATAAAGAACTATGAATATTATAAGTAAAAAAATAATACGTTCTTTTTTCTCTTTGGAAAGCAACAACTATCTCCGCCCTCTTTAACCTTTACTGCTACAAGTATATTATTTTAATATCCCTGAAATCAAGTCATTTATTTTATTTAGGTCAAAACTAGCCCAAAAATTCTTTTCCTCTTTATAATTGTTACTGATTGTCCTGCTATCATTTACGGAATTAATCATAGCAACGGGGTTTAAAGCAATAAACTTTACTTCTTTTGGTCTAACCATTCCCAATTGATTATAGGCAATTTTTTCAATTCTATCGAAGGCAGAAAGAGTCTCTACGGTAAGTTCAAGTTTTTTATTTTCTTCCTCTAAGGCTATTTTTTCATTTTCTAATTTTATTAATTTATATCCTAACTCAGTTAATACAATATTATTAGAAATATAAAAAATTACTATAGAAGTGACAAGAATTACTATAATTAAAAATGACCCAAAAACAATTAAGGCATTCTTACTTTCATAATTACCGGTAGCTATAGCACTGCTCCCTCTCATATTTTATCACCCCTTTATTATATTGTTGTAAACATTATTTTCTCTGCCACTCTCAATTTAGCGCTTCTTGCTTTAGGATTATCTCTTACTTCCTCCAAAGAAGGTCTAATTGGTTTTTTAGTTACAATTTTCAATCCGTAATTCTTTTGCTCTTTTCCTTCTCTTTCTGCTTCCTTAAATAGGTGTTTAACTATCCTATCCTCTAGTGAATGGTAGGAAATAACACATATCCTTCCCTTATCCTCCAACACTCTAATGGCCTGATTCAGCCCCTTTTCTAAAGCCTTAAGTTCCTGGTTTACTTCAATCCTGATAGCCTGAAATACCCTGGTTGCGGGATGTATTCTCCAGGTGTGCCTCTTTTTAGTCCTGGGAAGAGACCTTATTACTAAATCAGCTAACTGCTTGGTTGTAGTAATGGTTTTCTTTTTTCGTTCTGTTACAATTATGCGGGCAATTCTCTTAGAAAACCGTTCTTCTCCGTATTTTTCAAATATTTCAGCTAAATCTTTTTCCGAATAACTATTTATTAGGATATCAGCGTTAAATTTTTGGGTTAGGTCCATCCGCATATCTAAATGGCTGTCTTCTTTAAAACTGAATCCTCGTTCTTTCTCTTTTAATTGGTGGAAGGACACTCCTAAATCAAAGACTATCCCCGAAACTGCTTCAATCTTTAAGTCTGATAGAATCCCTTCTAAATCTTTGAAATTACCTTTAACTAATTTTACTTTATCGATATAACTTTTTAGTTCTTCTTTTGCTGTTTCAATTGCCTCTATATCCTGGTCGATGCCGATCAATAAACCATGGGGATAAATTTTTTCCAAAATAGCTTTGGAGTGCCCTCCACCCCCTAACGTGCAATCGATATAAACACCTCCTTTCTTTAAGTTTAAATAATTTAAGATCTCTTTTGTTAACACAGGAATGTGAAAGGAATTTGCCATAGATTACCCTTCTTGTTCGTATATTCTTTCGGCAATATCTTCATATGAACTTTCAACTTCTTTAAAGTATTTTTGCCATACATCTTTACTCCAGATCTCTATCCTATCTAAAACCCCGATAACCATAATTTCTTTATTAATCCGGGCATAATCTCTCAAATATTTCATAATAATGACTCTACCTTGATTATCTATGGTGCAATCGGTAGCTCGAGAAAATAATATTCTCTTAAATGCTCGGGCATCTCTCTGTCCCAAGGGGAGCAGCTTCATTTTTTCAGATAAATTTTTCCATTCTTCCAGAGGATATACAAAAAGACAAGTATCAAGACCGAAAGTGATAATAAAATTATCGCCTAAAGATTCTCGGTATTTTGCCGGCACAATCAATCTTCCCTTTTCATCGATAGTGTGCTCATACTGTCCTAAAAACATAAAATCTCCTTTATATTTATCCTCCACTTTACTCCACTTTGTTCCACTGTATATACTATACTACATATTTTTGAAAAATCCTCTTTTTTTTTGAAAATAATTTAATTTTTTTTAATAAAATTAGAAATACCACATATTTAGCGTCTTTTCTATGATAGATACACTATTTTTCAGCGTATTTTTGGGGAAAATAGAAGGGAATCCTCGTTCCCTTCCTCGCGGAAGGAGACTCTTCAATGATTAAGTTAATTTTCACGATGAATATCTTGGGGAAAATAGAATAAAAAAAGACATACAATAAAATATTTTATTGTATGTCTTTATACCTATTTATTTTGATAAGCAGATCGTATAAGCCGAGTTCTGTCCCCTTATTAAATTATAAGGGTGGTAATCATCTATCTGGGATGTAAGTTACCTTACACCTCTAGCGACCTACCCGAAGATTCAGCGGGCCACCACAGCTCTTCCTATTTGGTCTTGCT
>JAHIPR010000332.1 GCA_018903015.1 bacterium | reverse complement strand
GCGGTTTCCGCATCTGAAGCAGCACTCATAGCTATCACTGTTTTCGCAGATTCCTTCCAGGAGTAAGCATTAATATTCATGTTTTTCTCCTGAAAATTTTGATTAATATTATCTATAATGGGGTCAATTTCTTTTCCCTTATTTGTTTTAATGGTAATTATGCTAACACCATCTTCCACATTCAAGGCCTGCTGGGCAATATCCAAAGGAACAAAAACAATGCCATTATTGATCACCGGATGGGGAGTATTCACCAATCCCCCAATTTCTAAATCAATGGTATTAAAAGTCTCTTCTTTGGTCCTGATTAAAAGTGTAATATAGTCATTGACTTTCAAATCCATCAGCTCAGCCAATCTTTCCCCTATAACCGCTTTGGATTCTCCCGGAGTAAAGATTGAACCGGCAACCAGATACTCTTGCGTGGTATAGACTTCATTGTATTTCTCCGGTATGATACCCAGACCTATGACCGCTATTTCATCAATCCCGTTATTCAGGTTGGCCTTAAATCTAAGTTCAGGAGATGCTCCCAATAAGCCATCCATATTTTTTATGCTCTCTTCTATATCCTGATTTAAATAGATTAAATTTTCCAGAGGCAGCTCTTCTCTTTCTTCCCAATATTGAGGATAGGCAACTTGTATATTTCCAGTTTCAAAATTTATTATATTATTAAAGGACAAGTCTTCCATACCACCCATAACAGAATCTAAAAATAAATAAATAAAAAAAGCAAAAGCAATCACTAAAATGGTGATGCCATTCCTTCTTTTTTGGCGGCTTAAATTTTTGAGACCGAGTTTGATACTAAACATCTTCTGCTCCTATGATTTATTATTGAAAATCTTGAAATTTTTTTAATATTTTCACATGTTTATTTTTTCATGAAAATAATTTAAAATATTTCGATTGACAATATTAACCGTTCCTTCTTCGGCTCCAATAATTCTTTCTATGGCATTTTCATAAACCTTGAATTCTTTTTCAGCTTTATCCATACTTTTTGAATTTTTATCACTTCCTAATATAAGGTTAGGAATCCTTTCACTGAACATATAGGCTAATTCAAAAATCAACCTGGCAGCTTCATCAGGGTATGGCGTATTGAATGTTTTTTCTTTTATGCCCTGCCTGATAATTTTGCTAAATTCAGGTGCCAATATCTCTATGCTACTCCTATATATTTTAAATCTAAACAATATATTTTTATCATCATAAAGCACTTTTAGCAACACTTTTAACAATTCTAAATTTTCTAATTTTACACTTCTGGTAACAGCATAGGCACTGTTTAACTTGGTAATAGCATCTAAATCTTCTCTATCGGCAATTTTTTTGACTTCTTCTAAAATCTTTTCACTCAATCTCTCAATCAATGCATCTAATAAATCTTCTTTAGATTTGAAGTAATAATAAAAAGTACCTTTAGACAATCCCATTTTTTTAATAATGGCTTCAACTGAAGTTTTTTCATATCCCTTGGTAAAAAATAATTCTTGTGCAGTATCGAGAAATTCCGTTTTACGTTCATCATGTTTTTTGATGATTCTTGCCATAACGCATTTCCTTTTCTCTTTTTCCTTTTATAGACTGACCGTCAGTCTATATATATCATACATTTTATTTCCTGTCAAATTTATATTCGTATTGCGTGTTAAAGCGTGGAGCGTTTAGCGTAGAGCGTATAGTTAAGAAAAAAAATACAGGGAGTAAATTCAAAATAAATTAGTCATTATTGAAGCAATCGTAGGGGCAGACCTTGTGTCTGCCCTCTTTGCAATACAAAGAAAGTATCGAGTGAAGAAAGCGGAAGAAGTTCATTGGGATGTAGTTATAAACTTTAATTTACCAAATACTGCGCTTGCTTCAATTTCTAAATATCCTTGATTAGTGCTAATATCTCCTATCCTATATTTTTGGGAACTAAATATCACTGATGATCTATCCGGTAATTCCAATTCACCAAAGGCAGAACTCGCCTTAATCAATGTTGGGACATCAGGATTAAGGATAACTTTCCCCTCTGCGAATATGGTATTAACCTCTATCTTCTTCACCTCATCTTCTATCTTTACTTTTGATAAATCGACTGTACCTGAAGCAAATATAATATTATATTCATCTTGAACTTCTGAAACCCTGATTATTCCTTCTCTAAAGACAATGTTTCTGCTATCTTGAAAACCAAAACCATTAAAAAGGATAAATATTCCGAATAAGACAATAAGAATTCCTATTGTTAATTTAAATATATTGATATTAAAGTTAAAAAAACTATTCAGAAGTAAAATTATACCTACTGTTAAAAATATAATTCCCATAAAAAGTCCACCAAACAATCTCATTTTACCCCTCCTTCTTTTTTTCTAATAGATGGCGATTTCTCTAACTCATATTATTTCTTATTTTAAACAATATATAACTTAATACCAATATTTTTGATAATCTCTTCATACTCTTTGGAAATTCCTGAATCAGTGATAACAATATCAAAATCGGTAAGGTCAGCAAAATGCGAAATCTTAATTTTCCCAAATTTTGAAGAATCTACTAATAAAATCTTTTTATTTGAAGATTGAATAATTGCTCTTTTGGTCTCCTTTTCATAAGAAGTTGGAGTGGTAAGCTCGAGTTTTTCAGAAATACCCCCCACTGCAACAAAAGCTATGTTAGCTCTTATTTTTTTTATTATCTCTATTCCCTCAGGACTTTCAAACATTAAAGTATTCTTATGGAAATAACCTCCAGGAAAAACTAACTTCCAGTTCTTATTTTCATAAACGTTAAATAAGACATTTAAAGTGTAACATATAATTGTAACAGGCATATTTTCCGGAATAAATTTAGGAATATTTTTTGTAGTAGAGCCGGCATCTATAATAATCACATCATTAGGATTGACCAAAGAAGCTGCCTTTCGAGAAATTTTAATCTTCTCTTCTAACATCACGGATTCTGCAGTTTGAATTAAATATTTTTCTTCATTTGTATCAACCGGAGAATTCCTCTTTAGGATTGCACCTCCAGAGATAAGAGTAACAATATTTTCTTTAGATAATTCCCTGAGATCCCTTCTAACAGTCATCTCCGAAACTTCTAATTTTTTAGATAAATCTTTGATGTTCGTAAAACCATCAACTGATAATCTATTCAGTATATAATTAGTCCGATAATCGTTTCGCGTCATAATTCACCTTTTTATTTATATAATTAAAATTACTTTTTAAAACTAAAACATGTCCTTAGTTTTTTCGTATAAGTTGAGATAATTTTTATACATTTCATTGTAACATTTTGAGTTGTTAGATGGATAAATTATTTTTTCTTCAGAGGTCATATTAGCTACCGCTTCAGTAAATGATTTATATATTTGTGATCCATAAGCAGCGCAAATCGTTGAGCCAATAATTCCACACTTGTCTGCATAATATGGTACACTAATTGGTTTATTGCATATATCTGCTGTTAATTGAAGCCAAATTTTACTTTTTGTTGCACCACCTCCAGCAGAAACAAATTTTATTTTAATTCCATTTTCTTCAAAGGTTTGAATTATATGTTTTGTCCCGAAAGATATTCCCTCATAAAAACTTCTTAAAATATGCGTAATACTATGAGCCAAAGTTAATCCAAAAATAATTCCTTTTGCTTCAGGATTTCTACGAGGAGTGCGATTCCCCTGCCAATAATCAAGAGTTAATAATCCATCAGATCCTGGCATTATTTTATACATTTCATCTTCTAACTCATCCAATCTGCTAAAAATATTTTTTTTGCTTTTGTTATTTCCTTTCTGCAACTGAGTAATAATTTCAACAAACCAGCTAATAATAGAACCGGTAGAACTTTGCCCGCCTTCGATCAACCATTTATCTTTTATAATTGCATCGGGGTAAGGGCCCCAAAATTTTTCATTAAAAATTGGTTTATTTTGAAGATTAAAAAGCACATTTGAAGAACCCATTATTAATCCTAATTTTGTTGGTTCTAATGCGTTTAAAGCTAAAAAACCTACATGAGCGTCAATTCCTCCCTCTATTATTGGTATCCCTTCAGGAATCCCTAATTCAATCGAAGCATTTTTAGTTAACGTACCAATTTTTTCGCCCATCGCCATCACTGTTGTGGGCCATTTTAATAGAACGTTTGATAATCCTATTTCTTTAAAAAAATCTTTATCCCATCCCCCTTCTCTTGAAACATAATTGCTTTTACATGTGGCGTTACATTGAGATGCGATCCAATTACCTGTAAGTTTAAAAGCAATCCAATCAGTTGCTTCAACAATATAAAAAGAATTTTTGTATAGGTTTGGTCTATTTCTCTTTAACCATAAAATTTTCGGTACCATCCATTCTACCGAATCTTGTCCACCAACATATTTAAGATATTTGTGATTAACTCTACTAATATCTCTTACTTCTTTTACCGCTCGCTTATCCATCCATAAAATTGCCCTATCAAGTGGAATCCCATTTTGATCAACTGGAAGAATCGTAGAAGATGTTGCGCAAAATGAAATTCCTGAAATTAAAAAAGGATTTATATTGCTTTTCTTAATACATTCTTTAGTAGCTAAACATACCCCATTCCACCAATCAATTGGCTCCTGTTCAGCCCAACCTGCTTTTGGGTAAAAAGTCATATAGGGTTTACTACTAGTAGATATAAGCTTTCCCTTTGCATCACAAAAACCAACGCGAACACTTTGCGTACCAACATCTATGCCCATTAAAATAGGCTTCCTTTTCCTTATCATAATTTAAACCCCTTTCCTCCCCTTGCTTATGCTTTGTAAAATTACCGCCATCAAAAGAACTAATCCCATAATCATTTGCTGGGGGGCTGGCATTATTCCTAATAAACTTAAGATATTTCTAATTAGTGCAATTATAATTACTCCAATTATGGTTTTTAAAACACCACCTTCTCCTCCACTAAAACTTGTTCCACCAATTACAACAGCAGCAATTGCATCTAATTCCCATCCTTGTGCTACCCTTGGTTCTCCAACATTTAGTCGTCCAACCATACATATACCGACTAATGCTGCTAATAAACCAGATATGGTATATGCGATTATTTTATAATACTCAGGATCAATTCCTGAAATATATGCAGCTTTTGGATTTTCTCCACTTGCATATAAATATTTTCCAAAAATTGTATACTTTAGAATAAAAGTACTAATAAAAATTAACAAAACCCAAATAACCGTAATAAAAGGAATACCAAATACCATGCCGCGACCCATAAATTGTGTTATATTGTCGACTCCAAAAATAGTTCTTCCTCCACTTATAGCAAAGGCTAATCCACGGGCAAAAATCATCATTCCTAATGTAACTGCAAAATCCGCAACCTTTAACTTCGTAATTATTAAACCATTAATAAATCCTATAAGGCTTCCAATTAGAAGCACCGTTATAAAAATGAATGGAATGGGGTATATAAATGAAAGTTGACCGGTATATCCCAGATAGATGCCCCAATGTTGCATGAGAGCTGTAATAACTCCACAAAGAGCAAGTATTGATGCAACAGATAAATCAATGCCAGCTGTCAATATTACAAATGTCATTCCAATACTAATTATACCAAGGAAAGAAATATTTCTAAGTAAATTCACTATATTTTGCATGGTTATAAAACCAGGAGCAAGAATTGTAGCAATAATAATTAAAAGCACGATTGCGACATATCTTGCTAAATATGATTTTGCTTCACCATATTTCAGATTTAAAGTAACTAATATTTTATTTCTTTCCATCATTTATTTAGTAACCCCCCATTGAATATGCTAGTAATTTTTCCTTAGTTGCTTTTTCGCGCAATAATTCTGCAGTAATTTTCCCGCTATGCATCACAATTATACGATCACTTAAATTCATGATTTCTGGTAATTCGGATGATATTACAATTATGCCTTTTCCTTTGCTAGCTATTTTTTTTATCAAATTTCGTATTTCTTCTTTGGCTCCTACATCAACTCCACGAGTAGGTTCATCAAATATCAATACTTTGGAATTCACACCAAACCACCTTGCTAAAACTACTTTTTGTTGATTACCACCACTTAAAAATTTAACTCTCTGATTTAAACTTGATACTTTTATATTTAATGCCCTAATATAATTTTTGACATAATTCTTAATTTTTCCATAGTCTAAGATATAAAATTTCTTTAATCTCTTTAAATTTGGTAAAGAGATATTTTCTTCGATAGATTTTTCTAAAAATAATCCAAACAATTTCCTGTCTTCTGGTATTAAACAAATGCCTAATTTAATTGCATCTTTAGGGGAATTAATTTTAACCTTGTTATTATTTATGTAAACTTCACCCCTGTCAATTTTATCTGCACCTATTATTGCCCTGGCTAATTCTGTCCTACCTGACCCAACTAATCCATAAATTCCAACTATTTCACCCTTTCGAACATCAAGGCAAATATCTTCTAAAATTCCTTTACGATAAATCCCCTTAACTGAAAGTATTTTTTCTTCAAAGCGTGTAGTTTTTTCTCTTTGTTTGATAGAGTCAAAATCATTTATTATTTCTTTTCCAACCATCATCTTAATTAACAACTTTTCAGTTATTTCGTTAATTGAATTTGTAGCAACTTTTTTTCCATTCCGTAAAACAGTAACTCTATCTCCAATTTCAAATATTTCCTCCAAGCGATGCGAAATATATACTATACCCCGACCTTCCTTTTTTAAACTGTTTAATAAATTAAATAAACTTTTTAATTCTGCTATTGTTAAAACAGCTGAAGGTTCGTCTAAAAAAATTATTTTTGCTTCAAGTGATAATGCCTTTGCGACACTAACTAATTGTTGCTTTGCAACAGGAAGTGAACCTAAAAGTGCTTTAGGATCCACATCTGCTTTTATAATGTTTAACCAATGTTTTGCTTGCTTATTCATCTCATTAAAATCAATTACTCCAAATTTATTCCTGGGCTGACGACCAAGAAAAATATTCTCCGCAACGTTTAAATAAGCATGCACGGGTAATTCTTGATGAAGAACTGCTATGCCCATTTTTTGTGAATCTCTTGGGCTATTAAATTTTATTTCATTACCATTAATAAATATTTGGCCCGAATCCTTTTCAAGTGCACCAGCAAGTATTTCAATTAAAGTTGATTTTCCTGCTCCGTTTTCTCCCACAAGACAGTGAACTTCACCTTTTATTAGGTTAAAATTAACTTTATCTAATGCTCGTACACCAGGAAATTCTTTGGTAATTTCCTTAACTTCCAATAAGGGAATGTTCGATAAAATAGACTTATTCATTTTACTAAAATCCTTCTTTCTACTATAGATAATAAGTAGTCTGTCAAAATTACAGTTATTAATGGCATGCGCATACGTAACAAGATATCTAACAATTTATTTTAGGAAAAATGAATTAAATAATGTTAATTACCTATTTCATTTTTCCTTAAAATATTTTGCATCACCAATGATAATATTATTATTAGACCCTTGGTCATTTCTTGATGATAAGCAGACATTTCTAACAAATTCATTATATTAATCAGCAAAGCTACTATTAAAGTTCCAATAAGTGTTCCAGTAATACTTCCTTTTCCACCAAAAAGACTAGTACCCCCAATAACAACCGCTGCAATGGCATTTAACTCCCATCCTTCAGCTATTTTTGGATCTCCGCAAGACATACGTCCAGACATAATGATACCCACTAAAGCAGCAAAAAATCCTGAAATTATGAAAGGAGCTACTCTTCCAATAAAAATATTTAATCCGGACAATCTAGCTGCTTCTTCATTCCCTCCAACAGCATAGATTTGCCGTCCAAAAAGCGTAAACTTTAATAAAAGGCCGGATATTATCGCAGAAACAACCCAAATAATAATTGGCATTGGAACTTTTAAAAATTCACCATATGCTAAGAATTCAACATATTTGGGCATTCCAAACAATGGTTGACCATCTGTATAAGATATCGCTAACCCTCTTATAAAAATCATCATTGCAAGAGTAATAATAAAAGAATGGATACGAAATTTATAGGATATTACACCATTTATAAAACCTATTAGACTGCCTACAAAAACAACAAATAAAATATTTAGTGGAGAAGGAAATACAGGAGAAAGTTCTACTAAATCCACGTATATAAATATTGTTTTTGGCATAAATGTGAAAATAGAACCGTGTAAAAGCGTAGCAAAAAGAATGGAAGAAAACCCCACTATTGAACCAACAGAAAGGTCAATTCCTCCTGTAAGTATAACAAAAGTCATTCCTATAGCTAAAAGACCCGAAAAACTTCCTTGCATTAATAAATTTACAATATTTTTATATGAAATGAACAATGGGGATAAAGAAGTTGATATAATAATTAAAAATACTAAAATAAGATATAGAGAATAATTAGAAAAAAACTTTTCAAAGTTAAATTTTTCCCGCATTTATTTTTTCCTTTCAGTATTATCACCTCATTGCAAAATATTGAGAGAAATCATCTAATATAAATAATTAAAATGATTTCTCTCAATATTATTTATACTTTAGAATACAGAGTTAGGATTATAATATTCCTTGACATTATCAGATGTAACCAAGATAGTACCTGTTATTATATCTTTTTCCTCTGGTTCTTTCCCGCTTTGTAAAAAGTCAATTATGAGATTGACCGCTATTTCGGTTTCAACAGTTGGATTATTTACAACAGTAGACTTATATTGACCGCCTTTTAAAATTTCCTCATAAGCTTCTTTTTGACCATCAATCCCACATACAGCGACATTTGTCATTTTAGCTTCCTGTAAGGCTGCAAGTGCCCCCAAAGCCATTGAATCATTACAACAGTACACTAAATCTATTTGGTCTCCAAAAGCAGCAATAGCTTCTTCGGTTTTTTGCATTCCTAACATCATATTATAATCAGCCTTGTATGTGGCTAAAATTTTATATTTTCCAGCATTCTCAGGTTTTTCTAAAATACTCTTCATACCATTTCCACGTCCTATGGAAGCGGGGCATCCTGGATCTCCTATAATTAATACTATATTCCCCCCATCAGGTAAAATATTCTTTGCGATATATTCCCCCTGCAATTCACCAGCTCTCCATTGGTCAATTCCTACATATGCAAGGTAATCTCCATATAAAGGTCTATCAATTGCAACTACTGGAATTCCTAAATTTTTAGCTTTTTTCATAACTGGCATAGTTCCATATTCAGTTGTAGAATTTAGAATTAACCCTTTTATACCCTTTACAAAAAGAGTTTCAATATCTGATATTTGTTTTGCTATATCTACTTCTGCATTAAAAATAATTATATCCACACCTCGAGCTTCTGCTGTATCTTTAGCAGCTTTTTCCATTGCAAGGTAATATGGACAATTCATAGCTACATGCGAAAAACCAATTAAAAGTTTATCATTTGCAGCAATACTACCAGTTACAAACATAAAAACTAATAACACTGTCATTAAACTCATTAAAAATACTTTTTTTCCAAAATTCATACTAAAAAACCTCCGTTTAATTTTTTAAATTTAATTTTATTTCTATTTCAACAAAAAAGTATTCATTTTCGTATATGCATACACCTCCTTTAATAAGTCACCGCATTTTTACGAATATGGTCTTTTTAAAAAATAAATTTTTACCCTGTCTGTTTCTCCTTCTGCGATGATTTATTTACTTTTGTCTTAGTTATTTTTATAAATCTGGAATAAATAAAACTTTATTAAATATCTCTTTTTTATAGTACATCATCTCAAAAACTTCTTTACAATCCTCTAACTTTACTCGATGGCTTATTAATGGTTTCACTTTAATTTTTCTTTTATCCATAAAATCTAAAGAGGATTTCCATTCATTAACTGGAAGAGGCGCAATAGATGAATTCCATGAACCAATAACAAATAGTTCTCCTCGGAGTATCTTATTAACTTCTTTACTTGGAAGTAAAAGATCATCGTAAGATATTCCGCAATAAATCACTCTACCCATTTTACTTGCTGATTGAATTGCTTGTAATTGAGTTATTTTATTTCCCGCTAACTCAATAACGATATCAGCTCCTTTATTATGGGTGTAATCCATTATTGCCTCAATAACATTATTATTTTTGGCGTTAATTGCTAAATCGACTCCCAGTTTTTTAGCTAAATCTAATTTTTCCTGAAAAATATCTATGGCAATAACTTCGGAACATCCTAAAATTTTTAACCATTGTATGGCAATAAATCCAATAGCTCCTAAACCAAAAACTACTGCTGATTGACCAGCAGTAATATTTACCTTTCTTATAGCATGTAATGCCACGCTTGCTGGATCAGTCATTGCAGCACTTTCATAATCTACATTTTTAGGTAATTTAAGAAGATTGCTTTCCTTTACTACAATATATTCTGCCATTGCACCAGGAATACGAGAGCCATAATATAGATAATCATCACAAAGATTATATTTTCCTATTTGACAAAACTCGCATTTTCCACAAGGAATTAATGGCATAGCTGTAACTTTATCTGATACCTTAAAAGAAGAAACGCTTTTGCCTATCTCCACTATTTCACCACTAAATTCATGGCCGATTATAATCGGCATTTTGTGAGCTCCTTTAATCATTACTCTTGGTATATCAGATCCGCAAACTCCACAAGCTTTAACTTTTATAAGCACTTCATCAGATTTCATAATACAAGGTTTTTCTACTTCAACACAGCGTACATCCTTTGATGAAAACAATACCACAGCTCTCATTTTAGTCATTAATTTCTGTCCTCTTTTTTAATTTTTAATAAACTAGCTCCCTAAAATTACTAAATAATTCTTGCTGAGCCGGTTCCTTTTATATTCCCTGCATTGGCTTCATCTGTATCCAGATGAAAAGCTAATTTACTTTTTTCGGAAACTCTGATTACTACATCCTTATAAATAACTCCATGTTCTCCTGATACTTCCACCTTCACTCGGTCACCATTTTTTACCTGATAGGATTCCGCATCTTCAGGAGTCATATGAATATGTCGAGCGGCTCGAATAGCTCCTTCTGAAAGAGCTAAAACGCCTTTTGGTCCGATAAATGTGATGGGTGGAGAACCTTTTATGTTCCCCGATATTCTGGTAGGAAGATTTAATCCTAAAAAATAGCCATCGGTAATGGATAATTCTGCTTGAGTATATTCTCGCAGGGGTCCAAGAATTCTTACCTTTTCAATCACTTTCATATTCGCGCTAATTATACTCACCTGTTCATTGCTGGCAAATTCTCCGGGCTGAGATAAATCACGTAATTTAGTAAGCTCATAATCCTTTCCATATAAAACATCCAAGGAATCTCTAGTTAAATGAACATGATGATTGGATATCTCTACGGGGATAGAGAAAAGATTAGATGATTCTTCTTTCGGTTTTATTTCTTGGTAAATCGTTTCAGTTATCATATCTACCAGCTTTTTATAATCTTGCTCTTCCATTCTTTATCATCCTCAGCGTATCTATTCTTTATAATATCAGAATAATATCAGACACTTACCATCTTTACACTGGCACTACAGCCCAGACGGGTTGCCCCAGAGCGAATCATCAAAATAGCATCTTCGTAAGTACGGATTCCGCCTGCTGCTTTAATTCCCATTTTAGGGCCGACTGTCCTGCGAATCAGAGCAACATCATGGGCAGTCGCACCAGCGGTAGAAAAACCGGTTGAGGTCTTTACAAAATCGTAACCAGCTTTTTTTACTAATTGAGAAGCTATTACTTTTTCCTCGTCTGATAGTAAGCAAGTTTCAATAATTGCTTTAGTAGTCGTGGTACTTCTGCAAGCCCTTAGCACTGCTCTTAAATCTTCTTCTACAGTCTTAAGATCACCATTTCTTAAAGCCCCTACATTAATTACCGTATCTATTTCATCAGCTCCGTTTTCTATGGCATTACGAGTCTCGTAAGCTTTGGTCCTACTGTCTGTTGCCCCCAACGGAAATCCCACAACAGCGCAAACTTTAACCCCGGTCCCCCTTAATTTCCTGGCACAATAGACTACCCAGGAAGGATTGATACAAACCGTACAAAAACCATACTGAACAGCTTCTTCGCATAATTTTTTCACCTGGGCTTCTGTTGCATCAGGCTTTAATAAAGTATGGTCAATATAAGGTGCGAGGTCAGCAGGTGTGTTAATTTGTATCTTACAACCCGCAGAAGAACCCTGTATGTTTTTATTACCCAAATCAGATTTAAAAGAAAGATTATCAGAAGAAGATGTTTTCTTTAGCTTTGATATTATTTCATCACTAATCTTATCAATCAATTCTTTTTTATCCATCTTATCTATATCCATAATTTTAAACCTCTTCTTTTTAATTTTTATTGATTTCTTTCTACGGCCATTATTTTATTAACTCTTTTCCAATGTCTTCCGCCGGCAAAAGTAGTTTCCAACCATAGTTTTACCATTTCACGTAATTCATCCGGAGTATGTAGTGGACCACCTAAGGTTAAAACATTTGCATTATTGTGTTCTCTGCTGTTTATAATTGTTTTTAGGTTATAACATAGGGCAGCTCTTATCCCTTTAACCTTATTACAGACCATTGAAGAGCCAATTCCAGCCCCATCGATCATAATTCCTCTTTCGCATTCCCCGCTGGCCACCTTCTTGGCCACTTTAATGGCAAAATCAGGATAATCCACACTATCTTTACTAAAAGTTCCGACATCTGTAACTCGATAACCAATAGCGCGCAAATAATCTCTAATAATTTCTTT